>NZ_JAPVYF010000007.1:0-100604 GCF_041431705.1 Streptococcus sp. 27098_8_74 | reverse complement strand
CTTCATTGATAGCTACTGTTTTCTCAACGCCATCTACTGTTACAGTTCCACCCTTGAATTCAGGTTTACCAGTTTGTGTCGCACCTTGAATATCAGTTGTTTCAGCTGGTGTAGCTGTTGGGGTTACTGGAACGATTTCTGGTGTGTAAGTTGTATCCACCTTGATACCGTTTGAGCTTTCAGCTTGAACCTTTGCTGGTGTGACTGCACCAGTGTATGATTTATCAGTCGGTGTGAAGGTTACTTGACCAGTGGCTGAATCAATTGAGTAAGTACCAATTTCAGTTGTACCATCAGCGGCATAAGCTGGTGTACTTGTCACTTCATTGCCATCACTATCCAAAAGCGTGTAGCTATTATCTTTGATCGTAATAGCTTTATCTTCACCATTTACTTGGACAGTCGTTCCTGCAAAGCTTGGTGTCCCTGTTTGTGTTGCCCCTTGAATATCTTTAGAAGTTGCAGGGCTTTCAGTTGGAACAGCTGGCACTACAGTTGGTGTATATTTCGCATCTGAAGTAATTATTGCTGTCTTACCATTAGCATTGGTAATAGTCGCAGTTGCTTGAACAGTTACACCTTTTGCTGTTCCAACAAAATCTTTTTCAGGAGTAAATGTCACAGCACCAGTAGTAGGATCGATTGTGTATGTTCCTTCCCCTGCTACTGTTACAGTTGTTTCATCAGTCGGTTGACCAGTTGCGGGATCCACCAATTTCTTGCTTGTGATTTTCGCAGCCTTGTCGTTACTCAACTCAAATGTAGGAGTTTGGGTTTGAGGAACATTTTGAACATCCTCAGAAACCTTGTCTGTAGGAGTCACTGTGATTGGTGTGGCAGTTGGTGTGTACTTAGCAGTTGCAGTCTTAAGAGCATTATCTGGCACTCTACCATCTTTGTCACGACCAACTGGAGCCGTAAGAGAAACTGTTACCCCCTTGGCAGTTCCAGTAAATCCTGGTTCTGGTACAAAAGTAACCTTGCCAGTCAACTCGTCTAGATAGTAAATTCCTTCTCCTTCTACAGTCAAAACAGGATCATTGATGACATTTCCAGTCGCTGGATCGACAAACTTAGCCGGATAATCAAAATCAGGTGTGATTTTAACTTTCTCACCATTACTATTTGTTCCTTCAAGAGCGAATTCTGGCGTACCAGTTTGACTAGCTCCTTGAACATCCGTAGATTTCTTGTCTTCCCCTTCGATATTTTTAGGTGTTACTGTTGGAATGTAAAGACCATCCATATTATCCATCACTTCATTAATTGATGGTAATAATGTTTTATCTTTAGAAACCCAATCAGTTGTATAACCATTATCATCTGTACGACGGATACTTATACCGCTCGCAGTTCCTACAAAGTTATCTTCTGGAGTAAATTCAATATCTACGTTATTACCGTTTGGAGTAATTTTATATTTACCTTCTCCTGGTATTACATAATATCCATCAGCTTTTGGATTTACTACTTGTTTCGTTCTATTATCAATAATAACTGGAGCTACAGTTTGATCGATTTCTGCATTTTTATCACGACTGTACTTGGATAGTCCTTGAGCCGTGAAAGCAACTGTTGCTGTTTGTGTCGCTCCTTGAACATCGATTGTTTCTTTACGTTCACCTTTTGGAGGGAAAGTAATTTGAGTTTTAAAGTCTTCTACTTCTCCAGATAAAGCTAAACCTGTTGGGTTTTCAATATCTGATTGATTACTAGCAATACGAACACGTGTACCTAATTCAGTAACACTTGGATCAATCATTGTTTTTGCATTTCTGAATTCAAGTCTAACTGTTCCATCTTTTGTAACAGTTGCCAAGTCAGAACGTTCATCCTCATCGAATGTTCCATTTTGGTTAAAGTCGATCCAACCGTAAACATACGCTTTAGCAGCACCATCAGTATGTGCTTCAACATCTAAAGTATACGTTCCTGGACGAGTACGGTCTAATTTAATCATATCATTAGTTTGACCTTTTAAGTTATCAGGTACGATTTGATCAACACCTTCATCAGCAGAAATAGTGTTATCATCACCTGTCCAGTCATTTGCGTTATTTTCATCCATATCAGGACTTACAGTTCCTAAGTATGGTTGAGCAAGTTTTGTACCTGTTACACCGTCTACCGTTCCAATTGAGTGTTGTGCTTTTCCATAACTTTCTGGAGCGTCTCCTTCATCAAGAGGGAAGAATCCAAGCATAGCAGATTGTTTACCTGATGATGCGATATAAAGTCCCACTTCTGAAGCTCCTTGAGTCATAACTAGAGGTACTGAAAAACGGCTAGCAGACACGTTCGGTCCGAAAACTCCAGTTCCTAATCCACCCGTAACTTGGTCTGGACTACCAAAGTATTTCCACGCTACTGGTTTTTTATCTGGGCCAACCTCATTAGCATTACGAAGTAATTCCAAGTTTAGTCCTGATATTCTAGCACCATTTACATCAACAAATTTTGATCTACTATAGTTATTTGCGGGATCAAAATAATTGTGTGTGTCTTGAACTACATACGTTTCAGTATTAGAAGCTTTTTTCCATTCTCCGATATGTTTCCAACCAGCACCATTTGTAGTGAATAACACTAATTCACCAGGGTTAGCTGACTCACCATCAGCAGCTACTACTGCAGGTTTTACTGATTTACCACGGAATGTTGCAGAAATCTCAAATTGAACACCGATATTCGCACCATTATACTCTGATGAAATTGTTGTTCGTTTTGAACCAGTATCAATTCCTTCTTGACGAATTTCAGTCCAACGATTTTGAGCGTCTGCTACTACTAATGCTTCTTCTCTGTTTGCGAAAGCTGCTCTAGTTGTAGGATCTCCAATAGTTCCAATGTATCCATTTTTTGCATTTGGATCATATGTAGCTTTTTCAGCTTCTGTAGCACCTTGTGCTTCCATACGATTTTTATAAATTTCAGTTGCTTGGAATGGTTTAAGACTCTTAACCTTAATGTTAACTATATATCCAGGCATAATTTCTTTAGTGTAAGTTGATCCTACTTGAAGAGCTGTTCTACCGTCTTTAGATGTTGTAGTATTGGTCCAAGCAGTTGTATCTCCAAAATCTAACCAGTTAATTTGTTTAACTAGTTCTTTTGCATTAATTTTAGAAAATTCTGTTGGTTTTTCAACTTTTGGAGTTGAGGTTGCATCTTCTACATCATCACCAATCAAGCTTTCGTCATTAGGGTCACCGATTGCACGACGTGTACGACGGCGACCAGAAGTTTCTGCTGTTACAACAGGTTGCTCTAGAGCAGACGCTTCGGCACCACTTGAAAGAGCATTCGTTGTAGAAGCTTCTGCTTGAACGTCCACACCTTGTGCTTCAGATGCTGTTTCTGAAGCAGTTGTCTCAGATGATGCTGGTGTAACAGAGGCTGTCGTTGAAACTCCCGTAGTATTGCCTACACTTGTAGAGCCAGCAACACTAGTGGTAGATGCTGCAGTAGTTGCTGACGTTGATGTAGCTGCTTGAGATGTAGTCTCACTAGAAGCTTGTGTTGTAGACGTTTCAGAAGTAGCTGCGCTAGCATTTGAAACTGTTTGAGACTGACTATTAGTCTCAGAAATTGATAAGAAATTTGCGACTTCCGTCGAAGCTTGAGCAGCAACAGCATTCTGAGAAGATGTCTCATCACTCACTGTAGCAGTAGTGCTAGCTACATCTCCTGCTTGGACTTGGTTAGCTGTTTCATCGGCAGATACTTGACTAGCAGTACCAACCATAACCAGAGTCCCAAGAAGAACGGAGCAAACCCCTACATTCAGCTTACGAATCGAAAATCGACTTATACGATCATTAAATAAATCTTTACCCACTTTGGTAATCCTCCACACTTATACTATTAAGTATCTCACCCCTCAATGAGATTAAAAGTATTTAAAAATACTAATCGTTAAATATTCTAACAAAATTCCTAATATTTGTGAAAAGAAATGCTCTTATTTTCAATTTTTTTATAAGGTTCACTTAAAAATAATCATGTAAACAATAGAATGATTATAGATATCACTATTTTTATAAACGTTTCAATTAATAATTTTATAATTATTTACTTTTAGAATTGTCAGTAAAAAGAAACTTATGATTTCATTTTTTTCAAAAATCGATTTTCAGAATTAATAATTCATTAGAACTTTTAAATTAGTAAGTCATTATTGAAATAAAAATGGTTGGTTATCAACTCAGTCCTTCTAAAAAAGATAGCTTATAACCATCTTAACTATAGTTTAGAAGCCTATTTAACGACATTTTTTATCCTGTTGTTTTCAAGAAAAGCAAAATTTCTTTGAAAAGATAATTTCCCACTTCGCTAAATACTTTCTAAGTCATATGACACTTAGAACTAAATCTGTTGAAAATACAAACCAAATCAGCCATCTTGCTTTAAACCATTTGGAATAAGTATGATATTCTTCACTTTTTCACTTGTTATTATTATCCAATTGATTTAGCTACCTACGAAAAAAGCTCTATAATCTCTTCAATAGTTTAACCTACTAAATCGATTATAGAGCCAAAAAAAGAAGATCCAAAGACCTTCTTTCAATTTAAGTTCTACTTAAATTATTTTACTGTGCGGATACGCATAGTGTTTGTACCACCTGTACCTACTGGAACACCAGCAACGATAACAATGTTATCACCAGATTCTACAAGACCTGATTCCAATGCAACTTTTTCAGCAACATCAAACATATCATCAGTTGAGCTTGGTTTTTCAGTAACTACTGGAATAACACCCCAGTTAAGCATCAATGATTTTTGAGTAATTTCATCGAATGTTACAGCCAAGATATCAGCTTCTGGACGGTATTTAGAAATCAAACGAGCAGTGTTACCTGATTCAGTAAGAGCAACAACAAGTTTGATATCCATTGAGTTAGTAGCATCTTTAACTGCAGACGCAACTACTTCAGTCTTAGTTGAACGGTCAAATGTTGATGAATCAAGACGACCATACTCTTTAAGAAGAGTTTGAGCGTTTTTATCAATTGTAGCCATTGTACGAACTGATTCAACTGGGTATTTACCATTTGCAGATTCACCAGAAAGCATTGTAGCATCTGTACCATCGATAACTGCGTTGAATACGTCAGATACTTCAGAACGAGTTGCACGTGGTTTTTCTGTCATTGTTTCAAGCATGTTAGTAGCTGTAACAACAACTTTACCAGCAGCGTTTACTTTTGTGATGATCATTTTTTGGTAAACTGGAACCATTTCGAATGGTACTTCGATACCCATGTCACCACGAGCGATCATGATACCGTCAGCAGCTTCGATGATTTCATCAATGTTATCGATACCTTGTTGGTTTTCGATTTTAGCCAACAATTGAACGTGACCATTACCAGTTTCTTCACAGATAGCACGAACTTCTTGTACATCTTTTGCAGTACGTACGAATGAGATAGCGATAAAGTTAAGACCTTGTTCAAGACCAAAACGGATATCAGCGTTATCACGTTCAGCAAGTGCTGGGAAAGGAATTTTAGTGTAAGGGATGTTTACACCTTTTTGTTTAGCAATGATACCATCATTTTCAACATCAACGATGAATTCACGTTTTTCAGCATCTTTGTCTACAACACGAAGACCAAGTTTACCATCATCGACAAGAACTTGTTTACCAACTTCTACATCGTCAAAAACGTCAAGTGCACCTGCAACGTTCAAAGCGATAACGTCGCGAGTTGATTTGATACCTTGTTTAGTAGCAACACGAATTTGTTCACCAGTTTTGTATGCATACTCTTTAGCATCACCTTCGAACAATTCAGTACGGATTTCAGGTCCTTTTGTATCAAGAAGGAAACCTACTTTTTGACCAGCAAGGTCTTCTGCCATACGAACGACATCCATACGTTCACCTTGTTCAGCGTGGTCACCATGTGAGAAGTTGAAACGGAAAACGTTGGCACCTTCCTTGATCAATTGAGCAATGTTTTTAGCAGATGCTTCACGGTCAAGTTTTTCACCCCAGTAACCATCTTCACCAAATTTTTTGCCGCCACGGATTTCAACCGCAGGACCAAGTGTTGCAACGATTTTTACACGTTTATTCATGATAAATAAAACTCCCTTATATTTTTTGTCGCATTAGCGACGGTTTAACAATAATTTAAGTAACTGAGATTAGCTCAAGTTAGACAATGAACGGTTAAGGTCTGCAAAGTCAAGACGTGCTTTGTGAGGATTATTGACGATAATTTTACCGTCTTCAGTAAGACTGAACAAAGCTCCTTCTTCTGCTGTACCAAGGATTGGGCTTTCAACAAGCTCTTCATTGTGGATACCAACAGCTACACCACCAATACCTTGTTTAAGGAGGTCAACCGCATGTGCACCCATCCATGAAGCAAGAACACGGTCACGCGCAGTTGGTGAACCACCACGAACCACGTGTCCAATGTTTGTTGCACGAAGATCTGAAGTATCTCCAGCTTCTTTCATTTTAGCAGCAAATTCTTCAGCACCCATGACACCTTCAGCAACTACGATTACGTGGTGAGTTTTAGCACCTGATTCGTAACCTTCTTTAACTTTACGTACAACTTCGTTAATATCATACTCTTCTTCAGGTACGATAATTTGGTCTGCACCAGAAGCAATACCAGCCCAAAGAGCGATATCACCAGCGTTACGTCCCATAACTTCAACGACAAAAGTACGTCCATGACTGAAAGCAGTGTCTTGAATCTTATCGATAGCTTCTGTTGCTGTTGCAACAGCAGTATCAAAACCAATTGTGTAGTCTGTACCAACGATATCGTTATCGATAGTTCCTGGAAGACCAACAGCTGGGAAACCATGTTCAGTCAAACGCATAGCACCATGGTAAGAACCATCTCCACCAATAACTACTACACCTTCGATTCCATGTTTTTTAAGTTGCTCAATACCTTTAAGTTGACCCTCAAGTTGGGCAAACTCAGGATAGCGAGCAGACTGAAGGAAAGTTCCACCACGGCTGAGGATGTTGTCTACGCCTTTGGCATCAAGTTGGAAGATATCTCCTTCAACCATACCAGCGTATCCACGGTTAATGCCGAAGACCTCAATTCCTTCAGAAATTGCTTTGAGAACAACTGCACGAGCGGCAGCGTTCATACCAGGGGCATCTCCACCACTAGTCAAAACAGCAATACGTTTCATTATTCCTGATACTCCTTTTATATATTTAACATTTTCATTATAACACAAAGAATTCTAAATGGCTTTAAATTTGAAAAGATTTATTATTTTTTTACCGTAAAACCGTTTTCAGCACATAAGGTGCTAATTCCTGATTTAGTTCCTCGTTCTTAGTTACTCTGTATCTTTGACTAACGATAGTTTCCTTACTTCCTTGATAACGGATAATGACAGGAATGTGTCCAGGATACTTAGCTAATATTTGAGAAACTTCTATGTCTTTATCATGATTCTCAAGTAAAATCCAGAAACGCTCCGTGCTAGCTTCCTCCATGTTTGACAAGATTAACTGAATGCGTCCATCACGCTCTTGGGTCCGTCCATCAAGATAAAAGAGACCACCTTCACTTAATTTATCCTTATGATAGAAATAAGTTTCTGGAAATAGGGTAACATCAAGTTTATTGATCCCATCAGTGACGTTCAGAAAGGCCATCTGATCACCTTTTTTAGTTCTGATAATTCGAACGGATTCTATCTGAACTAAAACCGTTGCCTTAGTATTAACAGCCAAATCAGAAATGGCTTGATAGGGACGAGAGGCCATTTTTTGAGCCAAGTGTAAAGGATGGGGGCTAAGCCCAACTCCTAGTAACTCCTGTTCTAAATTATAACGATCCGTCTGACTATAGTCTTCATAATCAACCCAAGAGTAAGATGACTCTGCAAACAAACTTCCTAACTCATTGACAAAAGTAAAGAGGTTGCTTAAATTACCAATGATTTTCTGACGATTTGGTTCAAAAATATCAAACAAACCAATCTGGATAAGAGGTGTCAGACTATCGGCTTTCTGATATTTGCTAGGAATACGTGTCAAAAAGTCTTCTATAGAAATGTATTTACCATTTTGTTTGCGATCCTCAATAATCCAAAGGGCAAAATCTCTTGGCAAGCCTTTGATAGTCTTAAGACCTAATACAATCTTTCCATCTGAAATTTTGTCCAGATAGGGAATTCTATTAATATCAAGGCTGGCTATAGAAAATCCATTTTCAATTGCATCCTTAATGTAATCACTAGACGAATAGTTTAACATGACGTCATAGAAAATCTGAGGGTAATGCGTTTTGAAATAGGCTAATTGAAAGGCTAGTGCTGAATAAGCATAGGCATGACTTCTATTAAAGCCATAACCTGCAAACTTAGCCATCATACTAAAGAGTCGTTCAGCAATCTGTGGGTCACGTCCCAACCGACGACTTCCTTCCATGAACTCTTCGGACATCTTGGACATTTCATTGGCATCTTTTTTCGACATTGCTCGACGAAGCAAATCGGCTTTTCCGAGTGTAAAGCCTGCAAATACTTGGGCAATCTGCATAACCTGCTCCTGATAAAGCATGATGCCATACGTAGGCTCAAGGATTGGTGCAACTACTGGATCAATCAAATCTACTTTTTCCTTACCATACTTACGAGCGATGAAATTATCTGTATAATCGCTAGCTCCAGGTCGGTTAAGAGAGGTTGTCGCTACCACTTCTTCGAACTTAGCGGGTTTAATCCGTTTAAGAAGGTTAATAGCACCCGCCTGCTCAAACTGAAATATTCCCTTAGTTTTACCCTTGGCAAAAAGAGCTAGGGTCTGTGGATCTTCCAAATCAATTGATTTGATATCTATAGCGACTCCCTGCTCTTCTTCAAGTTTCTCCTTCATTTTTTGAACAAAGGTCAAATTACGGAGACCCAAGAAATCCATCTTAAGCAAGCCATTGGCTTCGACTGCGGAGGCATCATACTGAGTAATCATCATATCCTCACCAGCTTTTAGAGGAATATGGTTGGTCAGGTCATCGTCACTCATCACAATACCAGCAGCATGGATTGAGGTCTGTCTTGGCTGACCTTCAATAGCCTTAGCAATCTCAAAAGCCCTCTGAAATTCTTGTCTTTGATTAATCAACTGTCTAAATGACATATTCTTCTCATAAACAGAGGTCAAGGTGTCACGAAAAGAAATCTTTTTACTAAGTTGTGACAGTTCAAATTCCTTGGCTCCGAAACGTTTAAAAACATCTCGGATAGCCTGTTTGGCCCCAAAAGTTGAAAAAGTAACAATCTGAGCAGAGTGTTTACTACCATAACGGTCCCTAACATAATGAAGAAACTCACTTCGATAGATATCAGGCAAGTCGATATCTATATCAGGCATGCTATAACGTTCTTCATTTAGAAAACGCTCAAAAAGCAAGTCATTTTTAACGGGATCAATTCCAGTAATATCAAGGACATAAGCCACCAAGCTTCCTGCAGCAGACCCACGTCCCATTCCCATATAATAACCACGGCTACGCCCAAAGCGTAATAAGTCCCAGACAATCAAGAAATAATCATCAAAGCCCATCTGATGAATGATAGACAATTCTTTGTCTAAACGTTCCTGATAAACTGCTCCGCTTAACTTTTTAGTTTCTAATCCAGATTGAGCTAATTGACGTAATTGGTCAACTGCTGGCATATCACGATTAAAACGAGGAAGCTTCAAATCCGTATCAAATTGATAAGTAATGTCTGAAACAAGTTGCTCCAAATTGTTCAAAGCCTCTGGAATATCACTATATGCACTTTCCATTTCTTGAGGCGAGAAAAGAAGCTGATTCATAGGACAAATAGAGGCCTCTGACAAGGAAACGTTTTGTGAGATGGCATGCAACATCTGAATCGTCGAGCGGTCTGCATTCTCAAAATAACGCACTGTACGTAAAGGAATTACAGGATAATCAAACTCTTTGCCAGCATCTTCTGGCCTTATCCCAATAAAAACCTCTGAACCAAGAGTCATCCCTGGCTCCCAGTCTTCACTCGGAAGGATGAGGGCAATAGCATTTAGATAGTCCGAAAAAGCTGTAAACTCGCGTTGCCCTGAGGAGAGCTCTGTTGCCAACTTCATCAAATTTTTATAGCCCTGATTATTTTTTGCTAATAGACGAAAAGGAATTTTTCTTCCCTCGTAAAATAGATTAGCTTCCATACCAATCAAAGGACGTAAACCCTTGCTACTTGCAAACTGAGCAAAATGATAAGCAGCATAGAGATTGTCACGATCCATCAAACCAAGGGCTTGATAGCCAAGCTCTTTGGCACGCTTAATGTAGGTGGTCAAATCTACAACACTATCCATGAAACTATAGACAGATTTTGTATCCAATTGTGCAAACATGAAGGCCTCCTTTCTATCCTTCTATTATAGCATACGCTCCTTGTAAAAACGCCTCTACCATGTTAACTGTTTCAAACAAAAAGAATGAGATAGAACAACACCTTAAACATTGTCCTTATCCCATTCTTTTAAGTCCTCATTATTATTTTACAAACACATCATTGTTTCTTATTGCCAATATGATGGGCGTTGTTTTTCATAGGCAGCAATCAAATCTTCATATTGAAGAGTGATTCCAATATCGTCAAGCCCTTCAACCAATTTACGTTTCCACTCATGATCGATATCAAATGGAAACTCTCCTGCTGAAGATTTAATCACTTGATTTGGAAGGTCAATCGTAATTTCCTCACCTGCAGGAAGAGCAGCCAATTTTTGACGGACTTCCAAGGGTTGAACGATTGGCAACATACCATTCTTCAATTCATTGTTATAGTGAATATCTGAAAATGATCCAGCAATAACACAACGGAAACCGTAGTCTTCCAATGCCCATGCAGCGTGTTCACGAGATGACCCCGAACCAAAGTTATCACCAGTAACCAAAATGGTCGCATCGCGATACTCAGGTTTATTGAAGACGAAATCAGGATTTTCATCGTAATCATCATTAAGGTAACGCCATTCAAACATCAAATTCTTACCGAAACCTTTTTTATCAACAGCTTTCAAGAATTGTTTGGGAATGAGTTGGTCCGTATCGATGTTATCATTCATCAAAGGTACTGATTTCCCTGTATAGACGGTAAATTTTTCCATTATCTTCTCCCTTATGCTTGAACTTCTGGCATATCGCGGACATCTACAAATTTACCAGCGATTGCTGCGGCTGCTGCCATTGCTGGACTACAAAGGTGAGTACGAGCACCATATCCTTGACGTCCCTCGAAGTTACGGTTACTTGTAGATGCACAGTGCACACCTTCTGGAACATGGTCTGGGTTCATACCAAGACACATTGAACAACCTGGATCGCGCCATTCAAATCCCGCATCCATGAAAATTTTATCCAAACCAAGACGTTCAGCTTCTTTCTTAACTGGACGCGAACCTGGAACAACAATAGCTGTCAATGTCGGTGAGATATGTTTTCCTTTAACGAATTTAGCAGCTAACTCAAGGTCGCTAAGACGTGCGTTAGTACAAGAACCAATGAAGACATAGCCAAGATCAATATCTTTAGCATATTCACCAGGCTTAACGTCCATATACTCGTAGGCACGTTCATCATTAAAGTCCTTGATTTCTGGGAATGGTTGATCAAACTCAACACCCATTTCAGGGTTAGTTCCCCATGTAACCATAGGTGCCAATTCTGAAACATCAATAGTAATCACTTTATCATATTCAGCATCTGGATCTGAAACCAAAGTTTTCCAGTCGGCTACTGCTTCTTCGAATTTCTCACCCTTAGGTGCGCATGGACGCCCCTCAACATAATCATAAGTTTTTTGGTCTGGATTCATAAGACCCATCTTAGCACCAAATTCAATAGACATGTTACAGATGGTCATGCGTTCATCCATTGAAAGAGCATCGATAGCTTCACCACAATATTCAACTGCGTATCCTACACCAGCATCAACGCCATAGCGTGCAATCAGTGCAAGAATAAAGTCTTTTGAATAAACACCTGGCTGTGGTTTACCAACAAATTCAACCTTCATTTTCTTCGGTTTCACTTGCCACAAACATTGTGTCGCAAAGACATGTTCTACCTCAGATGTACCAATACCAAAGGCAATAGCACCAAAGGCACCATGAGTAGCCGTATGACTATCTCCACAAACGACAAATTTTCCTGGTTGACTACGACCTGTTTCAGGACCAACCATGTGGACAATCCCCTGACGAGCAGTACCGTGGGTAGCCGCATCAATACCAAATTCCTCAACGTTTTTCGCCAAAGTATCAATTTGGTTTTTAGAAATAAGGTCACGAATGTTAAAAATATCAACCGTAGGAACGTTGTGGTCTGTCGTACCAAAAGTTAAATCTGGGCGACGAACTTTACGTCCAGCATCACGAAGTCCCTGAAAGGCCTGTGGACTTGTAACCTCGTGAATATAATGCTGATCCACATACATCAATTGTGGTTCGCCCTCATTTCCAGTAACGACGTGGCGTTCCCAAAGTTTATCAAAAATTGATTTTCCGCTCATAAAATACTCCAATTATAATCTAAGGATTAGCTAATCCGAAAGTCTTGTTAGAATAAGGTATAAAAGAAAGACATCTATAACAATACCTATAAGCCAACATAGCTTAAAATACCATTTGTTAATTTTATGTCTAAAAAGTCTCCCACCTAGAAAGGCACCAATACCACCAAAGATCAGTGTCTGTAATAATAATGCCTTCTCAGAAATCCGTCTCTTATGTCGGATAGCCTTATGTTTATCAAGGCCATAAACGGATAAGACGACTAAATTCCACACCAACAAAACACTTAGTAACACTAATTTCAGTGTCATGAGTTTAGAGATTGCCAATAATAGCTGCTGTCATTTCAGCAGTCGAAGCCTGACCACCCAAATCACGTGTCAAGATGCCTTGATTCAAGGTCTTATCAACAGCATTTTCAATCAATTCTGCCCCTTCAGTCTCATTGAAACTTTCACGTAACATCATAGCTACTGACAAAATCATTGAAATTGGGTTGGCGATACCTTGACCAGCAATGTCTGGTGCCGAACCGTGGATTGGTTCATAAAGACTTGGACCATTTTCAGAATGACTGGCAGATGGCATAACACCTAAAGTTCCTGGAAGGACACTTGATTCATCAGACAAGATATCACCAAAAAGGTTTTCTGTCACAACTACATCAAAACGAGCTGGGTTGGTAATCATAATCATTGCGGCACTATCAACGAGCTGATGTTCAAGGGTTACATCTGGAAACTCCAAAGCAACTTCATCAGCAACCTTACGCCACAATTTAGAAGTTGCCAAAACATTTTGTTTATCAATGCTAGTGACCTTTTTGCCACGACCTTGAGCAATCTTGAAGGCACGACGCATGATACGACGAATCTCATCTGATGAATAATCATTGATATCGCGAGCCTTATCTTCTTCCAAAATGTGCTCACCAAAGTAAATACCACCTGTGAGCTCACGAACAACGACGAAGTCTACGCCCTCAATACGCTCAGGTTTAAGAGGTGACAAGTGTTTCAAAGCATCAAAGATGCGGACAGGACGGATATTAGCAAAGAGATTCAACTCCTTACGAATGGCCAAAAGTCCTTGTTCAGGACGAACTGGCGCATTGTCATATTTAGGTCCACCAATTGCAGCCAAGAGGATAGCATCTGCTGATTTAGCAGCATCCAAAGTTGACTTAGGAAGTGGATGACCCTCGGCATCAATGCCAGCACCACCAAATGGTTTAGCATCGATGTCGTAATCAAATCCAATTTTTGAAGCTACTTTTTCAAGAACTTCAAGACCTGCTGCCATAATCTCAGGCCCAATTCCATCACCTGAAAGTGTTACAATTTTCTTTGTCATGTTTAACTCCTCTTCGGCTTATGGAAGGTCACGATAAGAAACCTTACGTGCCATCTCACCAGCATTTTCTTTTTGAACCAATGTATTAGCATTGATATAGGCAATTGCTGATGCTTTCAAGACGTCAAAGTCCAAACCAGATGCATTGAAAATAGTATCTGTATCTACATTTTCTACAGTTACAAGTACACGCGCTTGCGCATCAATACCATCAGTTACTGCGTCAATATTATAAGAAGTCAAGCGAACTGTTTGGTTGAAGAATTTGTCAATAGCATTGAAGATAGCTTCAACTGACCCTTGGCCATTTGCCAAAAATTCAACAGATTCACCATCTTCATTAGCCAAGCTTACTGTAGCAGTGATTGTTTCATCAGCATTAGTAGTCAAACGAAGATCTTGGAAGTGGAAACCTTCTGGATTATCTACACTTGTACCAGCAACAAGTGCACGAATATCTGCATCAGTAATATCATGTTTTTTCCCAGCCAAGACTTTAAATTTGGCAAAGAGTGGTTTGATATCTTCTTCCACAAAGTCAAGCTCAAGTTCTTTCAATTTTTCAACAAAGGCATGACGTCCTGACAATTTACCAAGAGGAAGACTGTTACTCTTCACACCTACCAATTCTGGTGTGAAAATTTCATAAGTTTGTGGGTTCTTAAGAACACCATCTTGGTGGATACCTGATTCATGAGAGAAGGCATTTCCACCAACAACAGCTTTATTTTTAGGAACAGGAATTCCAGAGAAGCGAGAAACAAGCTCTGAAGTATTCATTGTTTCATTAAGAACAATATCACTTGTTGCTTGGAAAAAGTCTTCACGAATTTTCAAAGCAACAGCTACTTCTTCAAGAGCAACATTACCCGCACGTTCACCGATACCATTAACAGTTCCCTGTACACGTCCAGCACCGTGTTTAATTGCTGTCAAAGTATTTGCAGTTGCCATACCGAGGTCATCGTGACAGTGAACACCAAAAACAACTTTATGGTCTGATTTAATATTTTCAGTCAAATGATCAAAAATACGTGCAAACTCTTCTGGAGTCGTAAATCCTACTGTATCTGGAATATTAATATATGATGCACCAGCATCAACCGCTGTTTGAACAACTTCAGTCAAGAAATCAAGCTCAGTACGAGTAGCATCCTCTGGTGAAAACTCAACAACTTCAAATTTTGAACGTGCATATGATACATGCTCTTTTACAGCTTCAAGAATTTCTTCTTTTGATTTCTTCAATTTAAACTCACGGTGAATCGGACTTGTTGCGATAAAGACATGAATTTGTGGATACTTGGCATCTTTCAAAGCCTCATAACAAGCATCAATATCAGATTTTACTGAGCGAGCCAAGCCGGTAACAGAAGTTGTTGTCATAGCTTCTGCAATTTGTTTTACTGCCTCAAATGAATCTGGACTAGCTGCAGGGAAACCTGCTTCGATTACAGAAATTCCCCATTTTTCAAGTTGCTTAGCAATGGCAACTTTTTCTTTGATTGAGAAGTTAACTCCAGGTGTTTGTTCCCCATCACGAAGACTTGTATCAAAAAATTCAACTTTACGCATAGACAATCCTCTTTCTAAAAGTAAAAACGATAGTAGTAAAAAAACATCTCACTCGGAAACCCAAGCGAGATGTTTTTCCCTCCCGCTTGGTAAGCCAAACAGGACTAATGCTTTTGCACTAGCCCTCATTACGCAATAGCAAAACAGTTGTAGTTGCGAATGTCATTTGACTCATTTCCTTTCGATGTATCTTGGTTAATATGATACATCTTTCCAACTTGAAAGTCAAGGAAAAATTACTGAATTGACTGACTTTTCTGACCGTTTTTTACAATTTTTTTCAGAAAAACAAAAAAGCTGACCGAAGTCAACTTTTTATTTGTTAATGATAACTACTTATCTCAGCTTATTTTCCGAGGTAGTATTCGTTAACAACGTTCAATTTTTCGTCAAATTCGAATACCAATGGTGGGAAGTTTGGAATTTCAACATCCATGATTTCGTCATCTGACAATTGTTTGATGTGTTTTACAAGGGCACGGATTGAGTTACCGTGTGCACCTACGAATACGTTTTTACCATCTTTAAGAGCTAGAGCGATTTTATCTTCCCAGAATGGAAGGACACGTTCCAAAGTAACTTTCAAGTTTTCAGCATCTGGAATTACTGAGTCATCAAGTGAAGCGTAACGACGATCAGTGTGTGCTGAGTGCTCATCATCACGATCCATAAATCAAATTTCATTTCAGATTATAGATTAATTTACTGTCTAACCCCAGAAAGCATCTTCTACTGCTTGATCTGATGAAAAGAGCCAAACTTCCTTGATCTTTCCATTATCCATGCGAAAAAGATCAATACCATTCATGTTGAGTTCCTCGCCGTCTGGGCGAGTTCCAACAAAGGTCACATTGGCTGCTACAAGGTCAATATTTTCAGACACCCAGTTAGTCAATACTTTGAAGGTACCGTTTGTTTTTTCTGAAAATTGAGCCAAGTGTGCTCCAAGTGCTTCTTTTCCAACAACTGTACCGGAATTACTATGCTGACCTGGCTGGTGCCAGATAATATCATCTGCCATAGTCTCAAAAACAGCTGGAAAATCACCTGTTATAAGACCATTGTTATATGCATTAAAAATTTCTAAATTTACTGACATGAGTTACTCCTCGTTTCTTTTATTTATGATATAATATTATCACTTACTAACAAAAAGACAAGTAGGCACTTTATTGTTATCTAGTATCAAATACGATACTATTATTGTCAAATAAGAGAATAATTTTAAAAAATTTGGAGGAATTATGGTAACCAAAGTCAGTGAATACGGAATTTGTCCTTTTGCCACGACGCAGCGTGTACTAACAGGCAAATGGGCTCTAGTCATCATCTATCAACTCAGTACGGGCACTAAGCGTTTTAATGAACTACAACGTCTAATTCCTGGCATTACCCAAACCATTCTAACACGACACCTCAGACAGCTCGAGAAGGATAAAATCGTGGAGCGTAAAGTCTATGCTGAAGTTCCCCCACGGGTCGAATACAGTCTAACTGAAATGGGTAGAAAATTTCAAGGTGTCCTAGATGCCATTGAAAGTTGGGGACTGGAGTATATCGAAACTCTAGACTAATTATCTCCTTGGTTCATCTCACCTTACAAAGTGAGACGAACCGAGAGTCACTTCTCAAAAAAAAGGTGGAATAAATCCCGCCTTTTATCTTTTATAATTATTTTCCGAGGTAGTATTCAGAAACAACGTTCAATTTTTCGTCAAATTCGAATACCAATGGTGGGAAGTTTGGAATTTCAACATCCATGATTTCGTCATCTGACAATTGTTTGATGTGTTTTACAAGGGCACGAATTGAGTTACCGTGTGCACCTACGAATACGTTTTTACCATCTTTAAGAGCTGGAGCGATTTTATCTTCCCAGAATGGAAGGGCACGTTCCAAAGTCACTTTCAAGTTTTCAGCATCTGGAATTACTGAGTCATCAAGTGAAGCGTAACGACGGTCAGTGTGTGCTGAGTGCTCATCATCACGATCCATTGCTGGAGGCAATACATCGTATGAACGACGCCAGATGTGAACTTGCTCATCACCAAATTGCTCAGCAGCTTCTGCTTTGTTTTTACCAGTCAAACCACCGTAGTGACGTTCGTTCAAGCGCCATGATTTTTCAACTGGAACCCAAAGTTGGTCAGATGCTTCAAGAGCCAAGTTAGTTGTTTTGATCGCACGTTTCAATACTGAAGTGTATGCTTGGTCAAATTCGATACCAGCTTCTTTAATCAATTTACCAGCGTCGATAGCTTGTTGAGTACCTTTTTCAGAAAGATCTACGTCAGCCCAACCTGTGAAAAGGTTAGCTTTGTTCCATTCAGACTCACCGTGGCGAGCGAAAACCAATTTTACCATTAGTTATGTCTCCTTTTTATTTTGGGTTAAACCCATTTACTGTATCTATTCTACCCAAAAAACCTTGAAAAAGCTAGCAAAATCCAAAAAATTCTGTAAAATTCTATTGCCTCTTGTCTTGGCAAAAAGAGACGATATCAGAATTTCGTTTTAGAGGCTTTAGCCCGTCCAATATTTCCTTGTTTTAGGCCCCTTTTCATGCTAAAATGAGATGAAATAGTAACATTTTACTTTGTGATCTTTAAGGAGGATCTTATGGTTTCTACTGCTACAAAAGTTGGTCAGTTTACATTTGATAACTGTCTTATGAATGCCGCTGGTGTTCATTGTATGACTAAGGAAGAATTGGCAGAGGTTGAGGCTTCAGCTGCAGGTTCATTTGTCACAAAAACCGGAACACTTGAGGCCCGTCCCGGTAATCCTGAACCACGTTATGTGAATGTTCCTCTTGGGTCAATCAACTCAATGGGATTGCCAAATAACGGTTTCGAATACTACCTTGACTATGTCATTGAATTACAAAAGCAACCCAATACAAAAAATCATTTTCTTTCTCTCGTTGGTCTTTCACCTGAGGAAACACACACCATTCTTAAAAAAGTTCAAGAAAGTGACTATGAAGGGCTGGTTGAACTCAACCTTTCATGTCCTAACGTTCCGGGTAAACCTCAAATCGCTTACGATTTTGAAACAACAACAGAGATCCTAACTGAAGTCTTTTCTTACTTTACGAAACCTCTTGGTGTGAAATTACCACCATACTTTGATATTGTGCACTTTGATCAAGCTGCTGCCGTTTTCAACCAATTCCCACTTGTCTTTGTTAACTGTGTGAACTCAATTGGTAATGGCCTTTACATTGAAGATGAGTCTGTTGTCATCAAACCTAAGAATGGTTTTGGTGGTATAGGTGGTGACTACATCAAACCTACTGCCTTGGCAAACGTTCATGCTTTCTACCAACGTTTGAAACCTGAAATCCAAATTATTGGTACTGGTGGTGTAAAATCTGGTCGTGATGCTTTTGAACACATCCTTTGTGGCGCAAGTATGGTACAAGTTGGTACTGCCCTTCAAAAAGAAGGTGTCGCTATTTTTGACCGTATTACTAAAGAACTTAAAGAAATCATGGAAGAAAAAGGTTACGAAACTCTTGAAGACTTCCGAGGAAAACTTCACTACATCGACTAGTCTATAAAAAAAGTTTGGAAAATCTTCCAAACTTTTTTTGTTATTTGATGAGGATTCTCTTATTAGACAAGACCATCATCATCGCGTTCATCCCAGTCTTCAAAAGGGTCCTTGCCCTCTTTTTCAGCTTGAAGACGTTTCTGACGCGCTTCTTCAATTTGTTCTTCACTTGGCTTCATCAGTTTGCTAATAGCAACAATACCTGATAGTTTAATAACAGTAAAAACCAAAAGAAAAATCAATACCACTGTTATGGTTTTCATAGATTCCCTTAACTTATTTCGTATAAATCAAAACCCCTAAAATCTTAGGGGTTTTTACATTATTTAACTGCGTCTTTAAGAGCTTTACCAGCTTTAAATGCAGGAACTTTAGAAGCTGCGATTGAGATAGCTTCACCAGTTTGTGGGTTACGACCTTGACGAGCAGCACGTTCGCGTACTTCAAAGTTACCGAAACCAATCAATTGTACTTTTTCACCTGCAGCAAGAAATTCTTCGATAGAAGCGAAAACTGCATCTACAGCTGCTGCTGAATCTTTTTTAGTAAGCTCAGTTGCTTCTGCAACTTTAGCGATCAAATCTTGTTTGTTAGCCATTGTAACAATCCTCCAATTTATTTCTAAGCGAATAGTTTTTTTAGCGCTTGAACAAGTATTATCTTATCCTAAAAGACCTATGAGGTCAAGTAATAAACGCTAATTTAATCGCTTTTTTGCAAAAAGTAAAGGCTTTTTAATTTATTGTCTTATAGATGTCAAATTCGATACGGTCATTAACCAAATCTAGGCTTTGAGCACGTGCTGTTATCCCCTTCTCATTCTTCATAGACTGAATATTTAGGGTAACCTTTCCCTTCTTACTATCGATTGCGATGTAATCAGGAAGGTTAGTCGAACGTTTAATCATCTTAAGGACATCCGAAACAGGCAGTTTCAAGGTTCCAGCTGAAAGCTCAGAAACATGCAGTACAATTGCTCCTGATTCACTAACAACCGGCGTAAAATAGACATATAGAGGAACAGGATGACCTAAAACCTTATAGCTACTTTCAAAAACAATTTTAGAATTGGTAACCTTGACCTTGAAACGCATCTTATCAGTCGAATAATCCTGGGCAAAGCCTGTAAGAGCAGCGTCAAGCTCATCCTTAGTCATACTATATTTTCCAATTTTAGTTGCTCCCTTGGATAGAGATACAGAACTTGTCGTCTCCACTGGAGTCATGATTCTATATGTCACAACACTTACTAAGGCTAGATTTAAGGCCAAGAGTCCTAAAAATAGCCATTTCCATATCTTACTCACCTGACCACTCCTTTTTTGTTTGGTTAATACGTTTCAAAATGGCATCTGACATAATTTGATAACCTGTATTATTTGGATGAAAATGATCATCCTCAAAAAGAGCATCGTTCAGACTATCTTGAGAAGATTTACTAGACTGAGAGGTATCATCAGAACTTGTAACACCGCCCTTACCATCAATTCCCTTATAAAGCAAATCATTTACAGGAACAAAATACACATTATCGTACTCTTTGCACACCTCTTCAGTAGACTGGTTCCAATTATCTACAATCGTTTGCATTTCTGTCATCTCTGGAAAATTAAGATAAAAAGGATTGTAAATACCAACAATATAAATTGGCAATGTTTTATTTTCCTTGCGGGCTAGCTCAATAATCTGTTCTAATCTCTTTTGATAGGCCTGAGCAGGCTTAGTGAAGGTAGCTACATTAAGATTCGTGATATTGTCCTTAATGACATGGATTACATCATTACCACCAACTGTCAGAGTCATCACTTTAGCCTTTTTGAGATCTCTTTGAATATCCTTCTTTTCTTGCATTCTTTTGAGAATTTGATTACTCGTATTCCCCGCAATACCGTAGTTACGAGAAGTCACTTGCCAGTCAAAATCTGACTCTAATGCCTGTGATAGCACAGGAACGAATCCTCCTTGATTACTACTATCACCTACCCCTTGAGTAAGGGAATCACCAATAGCAACATAGGTCACATTTTCATTTTTGATAGATTTAATCTTTTCTGCAATTTTTGATGACTGATGCGTACTAGGAACGATAAAAATGAAGAGGCCTACAAATAAGAGAAAAAGCAAGAAGAAGCCTACGAGGCTTCTAACTAATTCTGATTCTTTCCACTTATTCATAACGAACCATTACGGCAAAGGCGCCTTCACCAGTGTGCGTTTGAATGATGGAACCAGTCTCAAGGATTGAAATTGGAGCACCCAAAACCTCAAGTTTTTCAGCCAGTTCATGTGCTAAATCAGGTGTCCCTGCATAAGAAATACCAATCTCTGCCACTTTTAGGTCCTTATCCTTGATACCATTAATATAAGAATCTAACCATTTCGTGAAAGTCTTAGCTCCTCGCCCCTTAGCAACCGTATTCAACTGATAGTCTTTCAACTCCAT
The DNA here is from genome assembly GCF_041431705.1 of Streptococcus sp. 27098_8_74. Classification (NCBI taxonomy): domain Bacteria; kingdom Bacillati; phylum Bacillota; class Bacilli; order Lactobacillales; family Streptococcaceae; genus Streptococcus; species Streptococcus sp. 27098_8_74. The sequence continues at coordinate 79,135 of NZ_JAPVYF010000007.1, read as the reverse complement.
GATGACACGGATATTGAGTAATGAAGACAGAAGACCTGTTACACGTCCAATACGACCACCTTTGACCAGATTCTCAAGGGTAGAAACACCAATATGAAGTTCTGATTTATTTTTCACTTCTTCAACATGGGCTACAATCTCATCAAGACTAGCTCCTGCTTCAGCTAATTTAGCTGCCTCAACAACTTGAAACTTGAGGCATTGATCCGTAAAGCCTGAATCGATGACAGTTACATCTGCTCCTGAAAGACTAGCTCCTTGACGTGAGGCTTCACATGTCCCAGAGAGTGTGTGCATAATGTGGATTGCCACAATTTGTTCTGCACCTTCTTTGACAAGATTTTCATATGTCTCAGCAAACAAACCTACAGGTGGTTGGCTTGTCTTTGGTAACTCTTTACTATGCTTCATCATTTCCAAGAAACGGCCTTCTTCTCGAAGGTCACTATCTGAATAGATGACACCGTCCACCATTACCGACAATGGGACAACAGTGATATTATATTTTTTAACCAATTCTGGTTCAATCGTGATTGACGAATCGGTTACAATTCTGATTTTACTCATAATTTTCTCGCTTAACACAAATTTTTATTCTATTATAGCATGACTGGAAAGTTTTTCCCAAGTCTTTTCCTAAAGAGAGTCATCCACCTTTAACAAAGCTCTTGCTTGGCTCAAGGCAGCCTCCGTCACGTTATCACCTGCTAACATCTTAGCGATTTCTTGCACCCTTTCCTCAGGTGTCAAAAGACGAACACGAGAGACAGTTGTCTCATTATCGCTTTCCTTAGAAATAAAGAACTGATAATCAGCAATAGCAATAACTTGCGGAAGGTGACTGATGGCCAAGACCTGACCATGACTCCCAATCTTATGAATCTTCTGAGCGATGGCTTGGGCAACACGTCCTGAAACGCCAGTGTCAACCTCATCAAAGACGATACTTGTTTTATCTTCTTTGCGGGCAAAGGCTGACTTAATTGCTAACATGAGTCGAGATAATTCACCACCTGAAGCTACCTTAACAAGCGGTTTAAAGCCTTCACCTGGATTGGTTGAGATGTAAAACTCAACCTGCTCATTACCATCACGATTAAATTTCCCCTTAGTAAAGGTGACTTTAAAATCAGCCTTATCCATATAGAGGTCGCATAACTCGTTCTTAATCTCAGCTTCAAGAGCCGTAGCAATTTGATGGCGTGCTGTTTGTAGGGTCTCCGCAGACGCAAGCAGGTCCTTTTCAAGTTGCTTAAGCTCTTGTTCCATAGCATCTGACGAGCTAGAGTTTCCTGTCAGAAGATTGTATTCTTTACTTGAATTTTCCAGATAATCCAAGACGTCATCGACAGTCCCACCATATTTACGAGTAATGGCATTAATGGTATCTAAGCGGTGTTCAATCTCTTGTAAACGCCCAGCATCAAAGTCCAGATTATCCAAAAAATCACCTAGTTGCTTAGTGACATCTTCCAGAACATAATAGGCTTCTGATAGATTTCCAGAGAGTTCTTTGTAATCAGAGTCATACTCTTCAAGAGACTGGAGGTCATTCATGGCAGAACGAACATTTGAAAGGCTTGAAAAATCCTCATTATCCAGCATGACATAGGCATTTGTTAAGGTATCAGCAATCTGCTTATGATTAAGAAGCTTGTCTCGCTCCTGCATCAAAGCCAAATCTTCTCCTGATTTTAGAGAGACTGCTTCAATTTCTGCAATCTGAAAAGCTAGCATTTCAATTCGAGCCTTATGCTCCTGCTCATTTTTCTGCTTTTCAAGAACAGCTTTTCTTAACTCACGATAGCGGTCAAAATACTCCTGGTACTCTTTCTTAGTCTGGAAAAATTCCTTGTCACCAAAGGCATCAAGCATGGTAATATGCAGAGCAGGTTTCATAAGCTCTTCCTGGTCATGTTGTCCATGGATATCTACCAAGAAGTGCCCAACAGCTTTAAGTGTCGTTAAATTGACCATCTGCCCATTGATGCGACTAACACTTCTACCATTTTGGAAGATTTCACGACGGATAATCAATTCATCCTCAACAGGAATCCCATTATCTTCCAAGATACTAACCAAGGCAGGATTTTGTTCGATTGAAAAGAAGCCCTGAATTTCAGCCTTAGATGCTGAATGACGGACGACCTCACTAGAAGCCCTAGCACCCAACATAAGATTCATAGCATCTATAATAATGGACTTACCAGCACCTGTTTCACCAGTAAGGACGGTCATACCATTCTCAAAGTTTAGAGAAATCTCTTCAATAATTGCGAAATTCTTTATCGTAATTTCGAGAAGCATAGGCCCTCCTATTCTTCAACCCACTTAATGATTTGCCCCTGTAGTTCAATAGCTGCTAACTCTGACTGAGCCACTAAAAAGAGGGTATCATCATCAGCAATAACACTAAAAATCAAATGCCTGTACTCATCTAAAAGAATCTTCTTGATGAGGCGGCTTGTCCCAGGTTGAACAACGATATTCATAAAGGCATGTTGACGATCAACGCGCAACAAGCGACGAGTCGCAACAGAGGTTCCACCTACTCGTCTAGGAGCAGTTGAGAGCCCATAGATGTAAGAACCGTCTTCAGTCGGTACTTTGGTAATACCAATTTCATTGATATCACGCGATACAGTCGCTTGAGTAGCCTTTAATCCCTCATTTTGGAGTAATTTTACCAATTCTCCTTGAGTCGTAATTTTATTTTCTTGGACAATCTTTCGGATTAACTCCAAACGATCATTCTTCTTCATTCTTTTTAAACTCCTTGTGTGCTTGTGCTACAACTTCCTTAATAGAGGTTTGAGCATCATTTTGAGGAGAATTTGTCTTCTCCAAGTGTGCGAGAAACTCAATGTTACCATGACCACCTTGGATAGGTGAAAAGTCCAGCCCCTTAACTGAAAAGCCATAGTCAACCGCAAAAGCAGTCACTGTTTCTAACACTTTTTCATGGACACTGCTCTCACGGACAATCCCGTTTTTCCCAATTTGTTCACGGCCCGCCTCAAATTGTGGTTTCACAAGAGCAACAACTTGCCCCCCATCAACCAATATCTTAGCCAAAGCCGGTAGAATCAGATTAAGAGAGATGAAGCTGACATCGATTGATGCAAAAGACGGTAGTCCTTCTGTAAAATCAACAGGTTCAGCATAACGGAAATTATATTGCTCCATGGAACGAACACGCTCATCTTGACGCAATTTCCAAACCAACTGATTGGTACCGACATCAACAGCATAAACCAGTTTGGCCCCATTTTGAAGCATAACATCAGTAAACCCACCTGTTGAGGCTCCGATATCAATGGTCGTCATACCTTCAACTGACAGATTGAAAACTTCCAAAGCTTTTTCAAGTTTGAGTCCTCCACGACTCACATACTTAAGTTTTTCACCTTTAAGCTTCAACTCTGTACCGTCGTCGATTTTTTCACCAGGTTTATCGTAACGCTCACCATTGATAACATTAACAACTAAACCTGCCATTACGCCACGTTTTGCTTGTTCTCGTGTTTCAAAAAGGCCTTGTTTATAAGCCAAGACGTCTACTCTTTCCTTAGGCATGGAGTCGTAACCTTTCTATGATTTCTATAATACTGTCTTTCTTGAAACCTTGAGTCTCAGCTAGATTTTGGAAAATAGCCTCCGCTTTATTGAGTGATTCCTCGAGGATAGCATGTGATTTTTCCAGACCAAGAAGAGCCGGATAGGTTGATTTCCCAGCTACTACATCTTTTCCAGGTGTCTTTCCAAGTTCTTCGAAATCAGCAGTCACATCCAAAATATCATCACGTACTTGAAAGGCAAGACCAATCAGGCGACCAGCTTCTTTCAGATTTTCCAAAACCTCTAGATTTTTTTGAGCAACAATACCAGCCGCCACAAAAGGAAAGGTTAAAAGCTTACCTGTCTTATGCTCATGAATTTTAGACAGTTGCGATAAATCAAGTTCCTGACCTTCCCCCTTCATATCCAACATCTGGCCACCAACCATACCGAAGGTGCCTGAGGAATGAGACAATGCTTGAATCAATTGAACTCGAATTTCTGCTGATAGCTCTGTTTGGGACAGGAGATCAAAGGGATCCAAAAAGAGAGAATCGCCAGCCAATATCGCCGTTGCTTCATCAAATTTCTTATGGTTGGTTAAACGTCCTCGACGGTAATCATCATCATCCATAGCCGGCAGATCATCGTGAATCAGACTTCCAGTATGAATCATTTCAAGACTCGCTGCAACATCGAAATGACTAGGAGTTAGCTCTAAACCAAATCCTTCAAGTAAATCTAAGAAAATCAGTGGACGAATACGCTTACCGCCACTATCAACTGAATAAAGAATAGCAGTGATTAAATCACTTGATACAGGAAGATTATTTTTTTGGTAGTAATCACGGATAGCCGCATCAATTTTATTTAGCTTGCTCATTAGGCATCCATTTCCGTTTCTGTACCATCTGCTTGCATAACCTTAACTAGTGTTTTTTCAGCATCTTCCAAGGTCTTCTGCAAATCCTTAGACAAGGCCATACCTTTTTGGAACTCAGCAATAGCATCCTCAAGAGCAACATCTCCTGTTTCGAGCTTAGTGACAATGGCTTCTAAGTCCTGTAAATTTTCCTCAAATGTTTTTTTAGTTGACATTTTTTACCTCTACTTCTAGTTCTCCATCTCTCATTTGGACGGTTAATTGATCACCTTCGGTAATATTCTTGGTACTGGTTAAAGGTTTATCATCTTTTTTGACAATGGCATAGCCCCTTGCAACAATACGGCTAGTATCTAGAGACAATAAAGCATCCTGTGCCTTTTCTAATCTCACACGGTTACCATTAATGGTGTTCTTGGTTGTGGTCACCAATAAACGTTGCAAAGACTCTCGACGGTCTTGATAGTTCTGAACACTGCTCAGAAGATTTAAGCCTTGTAACCGTTGTTTCAAAAGTTCCGCTTTTTTTTGCTTTCGCTCGAAATCTTGACTCACGAAGGTTTCAAGCCTTGTTGTTAGTCGATCCAACTTTTGTAAATAACCATCATATAGGCGCTCAGGTTGCCTAAAGACAACAGATTGTGACAGTTTAGCTAAACGTTCTTGATTGTACTGTATACGTCTCAAACAGGCTTGATAAGCTCTATTTTGTCTTTCACGAATCCAAACCAAGGTATCGGCCTTTGATACTGGAGTAGCAAGTTCTGCCGCTGCTGTAGGTGTAGCAGCCCTACGATCTGCAACAAAGTCAGCCAAAGTCGTATCTGTTTCGTGACCAACACTTGAAATCACAGGTAGACGACTCTCAAAAATGGACTGAACAACAATTTCCTCGTTAAAAGCCCAAAGGTCTTCAATAGAACCTCCACCACGACCAACGATAAGTAAATCTAAGTCATCCCTTTGATTGGCTTTTTGAATATTTTCAGCAATTTCCTGTGCAGCTCCTTCACCCTGAACCTTGGTAGGGAAAAGTAAGATTTCTACCCCTGGAAAACGACGACTAACGGTCGTAATAATATCTCGAATAACCGCACCACTAGGACTTGTGACAACCCCGATTTTTTTGACAAAATTAGGCAGCGCTTGCTTATGACGATCATCAAAGTAGCCTTCTGCAGTCAATTTTTTACGAAGCTGTTCAAACTGGATAGCCAAAGCTCCAATACCATCCGGCTCAGCCTTCTCGATAATAATGGAATAAGAGCCACTAGGCTCATAAATCTGGACACGACCTACGACATTGATCTTCATACCTTCTTCGAGTTCAAAACCAAGTTTTTTGAAAACTCCAGCCCAAATCGTCGCCTGAATAACAGCTCCTTCATCCTTAAGCGAAAAATATTGGTGACTCGGGCGGCGACGAAAATTGGAAACCTGTCCCGTCAAATATACCCTCTCTAAATAAGGATCACGGTCAAATTTCATTTTCAAATATTTTGTTAAGGATGTGACCGATAAATAGTCTGACACGACAACTCTCCTTTATTTAACCTATCCTCGAAAACCTGAAGACATTAAAAAAGTTCTGTAGAACCATCATCCCCAAATCTTCTCAGTCAGCTTTTTAATTGTATACACGATTACCTTAAATTATACCAAAAAAGACTGTCAAAAGACAGTCTCAACCACCATAGTCAGGTGTTTTATATAGTTTCATTAATCGGTTGTATAAGTTTTTGAAACGACGTCCCAAGAATCGCTTGAACCGTCAATACCACCATAGGCTTCGAGTTGTCCCTTCTTATCTACACGGAAAAGAAGAACATCATTACCATAGGCATCATAAAGTTGAGCATAAACTATGTTATCATCATCATCCGTCCATGAATAAACATTCCAACCTAGATTTTTATAATTTTCTCCAGTTGAACCTTGTTCTTTAGCATAGGTAGAAACAACCCAGTCTTCTAACTGTTGATCAGACAAAGATGAGGTATCAACTTGAGAGGATTGATTATCAGATGATGCTGCAGCTGCTTCCTTACTTTTTGCCAACTGACCATTTTTCCATGGATTTGTTTCACTCTCTTTTTGGTTATTACTATACCACATCAAGGTAACAACAGGAATAACCACTGCAAGTACTGCAACAACTCCAATTACCCATCTAATGTTTTTAGGATCTTTGAGTTTGTCAAAACTCGAAACTTTTCTTCCCTTTGTAGTTTCATTTTTACGATGTCTAAATTCGCTCACAGCTTTTTCCTCTTTTTCTTGAAAGTAGTCCCTTTTTTTCTTTTCCTCTTGTTCCAAGAGCTTTTGCACTTCCCTACGACCCTGTGGATCACTCGTTTGAGCCAATGAAATCTGCAACTGAAAAATACGATTATCCAAAGCTTGCTCATATTCTTTGGCTGCTTCTCTATCACCATTATCAGCTAAGGCTCTCAGATACTCTTCATTACTGAATTCAGCCATTCACTAAAACGCTCCTGCTTCTAAATCGTTTCTTCTATTTTCTTAAAGCCTGAGACTTTTGTCAAGTTACTAGTTTGTAACAAATTCTTACAGTTGTAAAAAGCCGAAGAAAATCACATTCTTCAGCTTATTTCTTAGTTGTTTCTTTATAATACTTACAATAACTTTGAAGAGGACAGGTCTGGCATTTAGGATTCTTAGCTAAGCAATGATAGCGTCCAAAGAAAATCATACGGTGATGGCTGATAATCCAATCCTTCTTTGGGATTTTCTTCATCAATTCTGCTTCGATTTCCTCTACACTAGCATCCTCTGGGGCGATATTTAGCCTTTTGGAAACACGTGAGACGTGCGTATCTACTGCAATCGAAGGAATGCCATAAACCTCAGCTAAAACCACATTAGCCGTTTTTCGTCCCACACCAGGTAGACTTTCCAATTCCTTATGCGTTTTCGGAACCTGTCCATCAAAATTCATTAAAACAGCTCTAGCAGTCTTAATGATGTTCTTTGCTTTATTCTTGTAAAGACCAATCGTTCGCAAACACATCTCAACATCATCGAGGTTGGCAGAAGCCAAATCCTCAATTTCTGGATAACGCGCCCACAAGCCTGGTGTAATCTTATTAACAGCCTTGTCTGTTGTCTGGGCTGATAAAATAACAGCAACTAATAGTTGGAAAGGCGTTTCCCACTCCAACTCTCCATGAGCATTGGGAAACATCTCTCCCATGAGAGCTAAAGCCTCATTAACACGTTTTCTTCCTAACATTATTGGGCACCCCATAATTGACGGGCGGCATCCATTCCTGTTTTGAAGTCATCGGAAACCTGATGATGGTGCTTCTTACCTTGATGCTCCAAACGACGCTCTTCAACTTGAATTTTAGTTGTAATACCACTTAATTTCCAGTTACGAAGAACTCCTTTTATATAATTCCAATTTGTCTTGCGGTTAAATACTGCTTCTTTCAAAGCCTCACGGATAAGTTCGGGATCAGTATGTTCTTCTTGGATTTCCTTGTTTAAATCTTCGACAACCATTGGATTCAAGATTCCCAAAGCTTGTTCCAATTCATCTGTTAATTGCTTGATGAGCTGGGTATTGGTTGGCTGACCAACGACAGGCCTTGCCGTTGTCTTTTCATTGCTCACTAACTTGTCCAACACTGCCAAGGCAGGTGAGGCATCTACAACCATCTCAATTTCATTGTTAATCTTAATAGTCGTGAAATCAAGAAGTCCAGCCTCAGTTAATGTTGTAATACTTTTATTAACTTCAGTTGGCGTCTTCCCAGTTGCTTGCGCGATCTGACTAGAAGCCACTTCTCCAATCTGGGTTGTCGTTTGTAGATAGAGAAACTGCCAAACCAGAAAGTCATCCGCAGATGGGAAAATATCCTTAAAGTGGAAAAATAAAGCATTAGGAAGGACCAGATTACCTGATCGATACTGTTCAAAAAAACTCATATTTACCTTTCAGAGTAGCTAGACACCCCAAAAAGTCAAATGCTCTCACATAAGTCCTTTGAGACTGTCTACTACAAATAACCGTAGAATGAAAAATCGTCTTCCAACTCTTCTAAACGATAAGGTGTTTCTTGATATACCGCATAGTTAATCCAATTGCTAAAGAAGGCAGATGCCGCAAGATTCCAACGAAGTTTAGGCTCCTGACTTGGATCATCCTCTGGGAAATAGTTTGCCGGTACATCTGGATTAATGCCTGCATCTAAATCTCTTCGGTATTCTCTTGCCAGAGTATCACGGTCATATTCAAAATGACCAAAACTATATACTTCACGAAGATTCTTACTTGCTAGAATGGATAAGCCAACTTCTGGTCCTGACACAACAATATCTAAATCCGTCTTGTTTTTAATATCCTCGAACCTAACCTCAGTATAGCGTGAGTGCGGTGACACAAAGCTATCATCAAAGCCATTCATAAGGAAGTTTGCAGGCATGTCAACCGTTTGTTTATAGATACCAGATAATTTCTCTGACAATGGAACCTTGTCGACTCCATGCTTATAATAGAGACCTGCTTGAGCTCCCCAACACAGATGAAGGGTTGAATAAACATGCTTTTTAGACCAATCAAAAACTTGTGTTAATTCTTGCCAATAATCCACTTCCTCAAATGGCATTTGCTCAACAGGTGCACCTGTTACAATGAGACCATCATAATACTTATGCTTAATTTCATCAAAAGTCTTATAGAAAGTTTCCATATGTTCGGCATGTGTATTTTTTGACTTATGACTAGCCATATAAAGAAACTCGACGTTAATTTGAAGTGGCGTATTAGCTAAAAGACGTAGTAACTGAGTTTCTGTAACTTCTTTAGTTGGCATAAGATTTAGGATTAAGACCTCCATTGGTCGAATATCCTGGCTACTAGCTCTGTTCTCATCCATGATGAAGACATTTTCCGAACGCAATACATCAAGAGCTGGTAACTTATTATCAAGTTTTATAGGCATAACAATATCTCCATCCTTATTTATTCTATCTTCATATTATAAACCGGGGAGGTATTGTTATCAAATATATATTTTCTCTAGTTAGCTATAGCTTTAAACTATATTTAGAGGCCACCTTTGTTTTAAAAGAGTTAAAAAGGCCCTAAGGCCTTTTGTTAATTCATAGATAGATTTATCCTGGGAAGTTCATCAATACTTTAGTATCGTAACCTTCAATAGCTTTGCGTCCATTAAGACCATCAAGCTCAATCAAGAAGGCACAGCCAGCAACGACACCACCTAGGCGCTCAATCATTTCAATTGTAGCTTTGACGGTACCACCAGTCGCCAAGAGATCATCAACGATAAGTACACGTTGACCTGGTTTGATTGCATCAGCATGCATACAAAGTGTATCAACACCATACTCTTTTTCGTAATCTGCTGAGATCACTTCACGTGGCAATTTACCAGGTTTACGAACTGGAGCAAAGCCAATACCAAGTTCAAAAGCAACTGGACAACCAACGATGAAACCACGCGCTTCAGGACCAACAATCATGTCAATCTTCTTATCAGTCGCATACTGAACGATTTCACGGATAGCATAGCTATAAGCATTTCCATCAGCCATCAAAGGACTAATATCACGGAAAGTAACCCCTTCTTTAGGGTAGTTTTCAATAGATGCAATATAATCTTCTAATTTCATTTGTTCTTCCTATAGGCTTTTCGCCAAAAAAATATTTTCATACCATTATAGCATGAATCTTCAGATTTAGAAAATGCTAACCCTCATTTCAAGACGAATCCTTTGGATTAAGTACTCCCCCTACTTATAAAGCCAGTCATAAATTTCCTGTGGTGTCCCTAAAGCCATAAGTTCTTGGAACTTGACGAGATGTTTAAGATCTTGGAAAATCTTGCTGTCCTCAATCTCACGTTTTTCAGCTTCTTTATTGACTGTCATAACACCATTATCAATAGTCACAAAATCCAATTCATCAAAAATCTGAATCATCTTAATCAGAAGTATCTTATCGATTTTAAGGTAATGACTGAGCTCATCCAGTTTATAGCGGACATCGAATTCTGGGAATTGGTAAATGGTTTTATAGAGCCTTGCAAATTGCTCTCTCGTTCCATATCCAGTCAGATAATAGGCTTCCTTAATACTATTTTTAAAATAGATAGCTTGGAAATCTTTACCTTCAAACCACTCTTTTAATTCCGTTGCTGAATCAGGTAAGGTGTTGAGGACAACCGCAGGTTCAGTGTCTGATGCTTCTTCTACCGTTGGTAGGCCTTCAGGTAGTGCCATATTTTTTGAGCGAAAATCAAATAACTGAACACCATCCACACGCGCATCTTCTAGCATGAGCTGGAGCGTTGTCTGACCATTCCATACATTAACGGACAGGGTCACTGCTAATTCCAACCCCTGAGCTTGTTGGAATTCTTGAAGCAAATGACCTTTATTAAAGGCCACAACATCAAAACTATCCTTTCCTTGCTTAACCTTAAACTTAAGATGGGCTCCGTTTTGTCCCATAGTCCTAGCTTGAGTAACGGTAATATCATGTAGCCAAAAGACTGGCTTTTTATTGTCCATACCAAAAGGTGCTAATTTTTCAAGGCTCTTGATGGTATCCAAGCTAAGCTCACTGAGCTGGAGCTCCTCGTCTAAATTTAACGTATTTTTGGCACTCGTATCAATGTCATTATCGTAGACATAATGACACAAAATCTCTGATAGTCGTCCAAGATTTTCTTCAGGAAGGGTCATCCCCGCCGCTCCAGCATGTCCTCCAAAAGCAGTAAAGATGTCTCGGTGGTCATCAAGGGCATGGAAGATATTGATAGATTCCAAACTACGAGCGGAACCCTTAGCCAAGCCATCTTCAATATTCAAAACCACTACTGTCTGACTGATTTGTTCCATGATACGCCCCGCCACAATACCTAGAACGCCAGGATGCCAACCTTCCTTGGCCAGAACCTGAACAGGTTTGTCCCGGTCTACCATGGTTATGGCTTCATCAAAGATGTTTTGAACAACTTCCTTACGTTCTTCATTTTTAGCATTGATTTCCAGAGCAATGGCTTGGGCTTCTTCATCGTCAAATCCGGTCAGCAGTTCAATGGCTGGATTTGGATCATCTAAGCGCCCCAAGGCATTGAGTTGAGGGGCCAGTTTAAATCCTACCGTTTCTTCAGAAATCGTTGTTGGGTCTACATCTGAAATACGGAGTAACTCTTGCAGTCCAATACGCTCAGTAGTCTTTAGAATTTCCAGGCCGACCTTGACCATAATACGATTTTCATCCCTTAGGCTAACCATATCGGCAATGGTACCAATGGCTACCAAGTCCAACATCTCAGTAGGAATAGTTTCAAGGAGGGCAGTTGCCAATTTGAAAGCTACACCACAACCTGCCAAATACTTAAAAGGATAATCGGCATCTGGATGCTCTGGATGGACAATGGCATAGGCATCTGGAAGCTGGGCCGGCATACTGTGATGGTCTGTAACGATAACGTCCACACCTTGCTCTTGCGCATAAGCGATAGCCTCATTCCCCGCTACCCCATTATCCACTGTAACAATGAGTGAAATGCCTTCCTGCTCAATAAAGTACTTGTAGACACTTTCATTTGGCCCATAACCATCTGTGAAACGGTTAGGCAAATAAACTCGAGCCTCAGCTCCCATCATTTCAAGAGCTTCCTTGACAATCGATGCTGATGTCATACCATCTGCATCATAGTCTCCATAGACTAAGATTTGTTCATAATTTTCAATGGCCTGACGAATTCTAGCCACTGCCTTATCCATATCATGAAGAAGATAAGGGTCATGAAGGTGTGATAAATCAGCCTTTAGAAAGTCTTCAAGAGCATCTTCTGTCGTAATGCCACGTTCATAGGCAATCTTGGCTGCTGTTTCTGCCAGTCCATGTTCTTTGGCAAGTTTAAAAAAGCCAGCATCTGGCTCTTTTGTGTTTATTTTCCAATCATACGTTGATGTAATCATGTCTTTATCTTTTCTCCCTGTCATCTAGTCTATCTATTATAACATGAAAAAATTTATCATAGTGGATAGAAAGCTAAGTTTCCTAAAAAGAGAATGTCAAACATCGTAAGTTGCTTAGACTTGTGGTACATTTCCAATCAAGATCTGCTTTTCTAGACAAAATAATAGTCTGGATATTGCTCCCTTATTTGACTTGTTTGCTCTCAGATATTCCCTTCTCCTCTTTACGTTAACTAACTCTATTCTACTATCATTTTCAAGCAATATTAGGAAAAACAAGAAAAAGATTCCCTATTTGGAAATCCTCTACATCAATATTTATAAATCATCCCTGTACAAGCTTGCTCTGAAAGTTCGACAAATCCCAAGGATTGGTAAAAGGCTAAATTTTTCTCGCTACGATCAGTGGCAAGGAGCCGTTGATAGACATTGGGGAAAGTCGCTAAAGCCTCTTCTAAGAGTTTCGTGCCAATGCCTTGGCGCTGGTAATCTGGTCGCACCAAGAGGTCCTGTACAAAAATGACAGAATGACCATCTCCTACTAAGCGAATGTAGGCTACTAACTCTTCCTTATCATAGACTGCCAACTGCCAGAGACTGGCTTTGACAGCTTCTTCTAGCATGGTTGGATTGTTAGTATAATTGGTCCAGCCGACTGAACTGTACAGTGCGAGTAGGTCTGTCATCGCTGGAATCTCTTTTTTATAATGTAACATCTTAACTCCTTTCCAAACTTCCGACTAGTTGCTGATAGGGGTGATTCTGGGACCGCAAGGCCACCATTTCCTCATTGGGTTTCACAGCTAGGACTCTATTTTCTTACGCTAGGTGGTTGGACACAGGGCCAAAGCCACTGCCAAAATCAAGAACTCGCTTCTCCTTGATGTCCTGTAATTGGTCAAAAAGAATATCATAATAGATTTGACCCCAGGGTTGCTTGAGATTCTCTAAATACGCTTGAATATTTGCGACCATCTAGTATCCTCCTATTTGTAGTTAAACACATTGGTAGCTAGTTTGTCCGAGATTCGTGGAAATAGCGTGTAGCCTTTGTGGGCAACTGATAAGAGTCGTGGTAGATTAACTTCACGTTTATTTTTGCCCAGAATACGGACAATCTTTTTAGCCACGTATTTAGGACTGAGGACAAACTTTTTAACACTCTCAAGATAGGCTCCAGAGGGATCAGCTTGATCAAAGAAACCTGTCTCAATTGGACCAGGATTGACTGTTGTCACATAGACTCCTTTATCAGCAAGCTCTAGACGCAGGGCATCTGAGAAGCCAATTACCGCAAACTTTGTCGCTGCATAAACACTTGAGTTGGCTGTCGCAATTTTTCCCGCCATACTAGCAATATTAACGATATGCCCATTGCCCTGTTCCACCATTTTCTCAGCCATCAAACGTGAAAAGGTCAACGTTGCAAAGGTATTGATATCAAACATATCACGTACTTCTTGGCTAGTGTAGTTATCATAAGACTTGAATTCACCGTAACCAGCATTATTGATAAAGACATCAATACGTCCAAATCGTTGATAGAGATAATCGACCATCTCTTTAATGGCCTTGTCGTCTCTTAGGTCAATGGCAAGACAGGTTTTATTTTCCACATGACGATAACATTTCTCAAGTTTGTCCTTATCTCGTCCTAAGAGGATAATACCATCACTAGGTGAGAGCTGCTTGACAATTTCTTGAGCAAGGCCTCCTGAGGCACCAGTAATAGCAATAATACGTTGTTTAGCCATTAGATTTCTACCTCTTCCAAGTCACGAACGATGTGGGTGTTTTCGAAAATTGTTTTAGCATCTGCTGCCATCTTACCGATATCACGTCCCAAGAATCGTGCTGATACATGATTTAGAAGAAGGCGCTTAGCTGAAGCATCTTTAGCGACCTGTGCTGCTTGCATATTGGTTGAATGCCCATGGCTCTTGGCAATTTTTTCATCGCCCTTACCATAAGTAGACTCATGAACCAAGACATCTGCACCCAATCCAAGACGAACACTGGCATTTGTCTTACGGGTATCACCTAAGATAGTGATAACCTTACCTTTCTTAGGTGCGGAAATAAAGTCCTTAGCAATGATTTTCGTTCCATCTTCAAGAACCACATCTTGACCATTCTTAATTTGACCAAAAAGTGGTCCAAATGGTACACCTGCTGCTTTGAGGGCCTCAGCATCCAAGGTTCCTTCGAGATCCTTTTGAACCACTCGGTAACCAATACAAAAAATGGTGTGATCCAACTTATCTGCATAAACAGCGAACTTGTCATTTTCCATAACCAAGCCTAGCTTATGCTCATCAATTTCCTTAAAATGCACATGGTAAGGTAAACGTGTCCCCGAAGTACGAAGGCTAGTCATGACGTATTGCTTAATACCAACTGGACCATAAACTTCAAGGTCAGTTTGTTCTTCACTAGATTGGAAAGAACGACTAGCCAAGAAACCAGGTAGACCGAAGATATGGTCCCCGTGCATATGTGTGATAAAGATTTTTTTAACTTTACGAGGTTTGATTGTTGTTTCTAAAATCTGACGTTGAGTACCTTCACCACAGTCAAACATCCAGACTTCGTTGATTTCATCGAGTAGCTTCAAAACCAGACTCGACACGTTACGGGCCTTGGAGGGCTGCCCGGCACCCGTCCCTAAAAATTGTAATTCCATGACTTCCTATACTTTCTATCTATCGTTCTTTTTATTTCTGGACAATATAAGCCAGGCATTCACGCTGAGCAAAGCCATAATAAACAGTTTGCCCTTTATATTGAGCTAAAAGTTCCACTAATTCATCTTGATTAAAGCTAGCCAACTTAATGACATTTCCCTTCAGTTTAGTTACACGACTTAGTAACTGAGTCTCTGGTGTCAACTCTTCCAACACTTCTTCATCAAAGTAAACCTTGGCCATTTTAATTTGAGTTCCTTCAAGATAAACCTTATACTGTGGGAAAACTTGAGCAAGCTCAAACAAAATACTAGCCGTTGGAACCTCTGAATGCTCTGCAAAGACTAGGGCCACTTCATCGGCATTTTCATAGCAAAAACCATAAGATTTTCCTGAAAGATTGAGACGAATAAAAGGCTTGTGTTCATCAAAAGATGGTGCAGGGTTAAAGAGGTTCAACTCTTTTGAAAGTTCCAAGTAGTAATCCGTCGCTGCGTCTGGAGATTGTTTCTGGTAAATCTCTGCAAAATAAGCATTAATCACGCTTGGTGGTGGTGTAATGAAGGCCAATTTTTGACTGTCCGAAAGGTCTGATAAGGTATTTTCCAGATAGACCTTATCTAAACTTGTAAAACCACCATATTTTAAAGCTAAATCCATATAATCAGTCATAAAATTCTTCCAATTTCCATTTATTTTTCGGTGAAATATAACCTGTGATTTCTTCCACTTCTGTCTCAAAAGTGTAGCTATCTAGCAAGGCCAATTGACTCAACTGATAAAGTTTATAAGCTTGATCCTGATGTACCTTAATACTAAAGGGTTCAAAAATCTGTTGAATTTCATCAATCAAGAGTCTTCTGAGGGTCTCACGACTTCCCTTGTCACGTGCTGAGAGGCGAACATTAGGAAAGACTGTTGCTACTAGATTATCAGCTACATCCATCTTATTGTAGATTGCTAGGCGAGGAATATCAGTCATGTCTAAATCTTTGAGAATGTCTAAGACCACCTTTTCATGCTCTTCGTGATTAAAATCACTCGCATCAATGACATGCAAAAGAAGGTCCACATTACGACTTTCTTCAAGTGTTGACTTAAAGGCAGCAACCAATTCTGTTGGCAAGTCCTGGATAAAACCAACCGTATCTGTCAAGGTCACTTGAAACTGATCCTTTAAGTAAATTTTCTTAGTTGTTGCATCCAAGGTCGCGAAAAGTTCATTAGCCTCATATTGCTTATCATCCGTCATAAGGTTCATGATCGTTGATTTCCCAGCATTGGTATAACCAATCAAACCAATTTTAAAGGTACTTGAATCAACACGCTTTTCGCGAATGGTTTCTCGGTTCTTCTCAACAATCTTTAACTGGCGTTCAATATCAGCAATCTGGTTACGAATCGAACGACGATTGAGCTCCAATTGACTTTCACCAGGTCCACGGCTACCAATGCCCCCTGCTTGACGGCTGAGCATAATCCCTTGACCAGCTAAACGGGGCAACATGTATTTTAGTTGAGCTAGGTGAACCTGAAGTTTCCCTTCATGGCTTCTAGCCCTCATGGCGAAGATATCCAGAATTAATTGCATACGATCAATAACTTTTACGCCAAATGCTGCTTCAAGATTGGTATTTTGACGAGGTGTTAAACGGTTATTGACAATGACCGTAGTAATCTCATCCGCATCCACCATGGCCTTGATTTCTTCTAATTTTCCTGAACCTACGAAAGACTTACTATCATAGCGTTCACGTTTTTGGGTATAGCTAGCTACAACCTCTGCTCCTGCAGTTTTGGCAAGACTGGCAAGTTCCTCCATTGACATGTCAAAATGCTCTGTTTCTTGCAATTCAACACCTACTAAAATAGCACGTTCTTGCTGTTTGGCTGTCTCTATCATAGCAAACCCCTTTTCAAAATAGTCAACTTTTATTATACCACAGGCAGGGGCAAAGAAAAGGTCACAGACCTTAATTTTTTTTCAAAGAAAAACAAGTTGGATTAACCAACTTGTTTTCTCTTAATGTTTACGTGTCGGTTTCTTTTTCGAACCCTTACGACGCTTGCCTTGATGAATGCTTGGCGTATTTTGAGAAATGGTTTGACGCATTTTCTCAGTGGCCTTATCAACCTTATCTTTAGCCTTGACCAATTCTTGAGAGGCCTTAGTAACACTCTTCGAAGGCTTATTTTTCTTAGACTTGCTCTTAGAAACAGGTTTCACTTGACTAGTTCCAGACGTACGCATACGACGAGACATAGCCAGGAGAATTTTATTTTCCTCGTTGAGATTGGTTTGATAAGCCATCGAAAGCACCAAACCAACACCAATCAAGTTAGAGATGAGTGATGACCCCCCTTGAGAAATAAAGGGCAAAGGAATACCTGTCAAAGGAAGAATTCCCACTGCTGCCCCAATATTTTCAAAAATATGGAAGACAATCATCATGATAAAGCCTGTCGAAATAAAGGTATAGAAACGATTGTTAGACTTAAACGTCACTCGCAACATGCGGTAAATGAGGAAGAGATAGGTTAAAAGAACCAATCCACCACCTACCAAACCAAAATCTTCCGCAATGACTGTGAAAATCATGTCACTCTCACGAACCGGTACGTTCAACTCCAGATGATTAAAGCCTTTACCATAGATTCCTCCAGTACCAATCGAAATCATCCCTTGTGTCTGTTGAAAGGCGATACCATCTGCATAAGTGAAGGGATCCAACCAAGCTGAGATACGGTTAATCTGGTAGGTTTGCACTCCCATCTTGAGCATGGCTTCCTTACCCCAATCTGTGGTAAATACCATCACAAACAAGGCTAAACCTGCAGCAAAGGCTAAAACAACTGGTAGGATAATACGCCAGGATATCCCTGAAACCACTATAATACCAGCTAAAATAGCCAGAAAGACCAAGGCGGTCCCCATATCTCCTTGAAGAACTAATAACCCCAAGACAGGAAGCGTAACAGCTACATATTGGAAAAGTAGCAACCAGTCATCTTTTAGGTCAGTCACTTCCTTTCCTTGCTTGGCCCAAACACCAATTCTGGAAAGGAAAAGGATGTAGGATATCTTCATAAATTCTGATGGTTGGAAAAGGGTGACCGATCCAATACTGACCCAGTTTTTTGCCCCTGTCGAGGCCACCAAAGCAGGCGAATAAAAAACAAGGGGTAAAACCATAAGTCCCAGACCAAAAATATAGAGCCAGGGGGTTATCTTCCAAAGAAACTCTGTATTAAATAACATGACAACAAAAGCAAGTACTGAACCTAGAAAAATCCATAGTACTTGCTGGGACATGACTTGCACAAGATTCTTTGGGTAATCAAAATTTGTCGCTATAAATATCGAAACCAAACCAACCAGTAGCAATATAAGGACTGGCAAGAGAATCGAGTAATCTATCCGACTTTCAATAGTATTTTTTGACTTAGCCATGTGTACTCCAAAATAAAGATTTAGCAAGAGTTATTATACCACTTTTTTGGCCAGACAAATGACCTGAATGTATAAAAAAGAGACAATTTTTTACGAAAAAAGCAACCACAAAAGTGATTGACTTCTTTCATTCATTAATCTTAATTTGACACGTAGCCTTTTCCTTGAGCATTGAAGTATACCCATTGCCCTGAAGGAATTTTAACCCAACGATTAATAGCCTTTTCCCCTGTATGAACATCATAGTAAGAGATTGAGCCATCAGGATTCGCAGCTGTTGCACCTTTCACTTGCTTACCAGTTTGGTCAAAGTAAAGGTTTTGGCCGTTGATTGTCTGTTCGCCAACAACAAGTTCACCTTTGGCATCAGCATAGTACCAGTTGTTGTCTCCAGTAGTGAAGAAGGTTGAGACTAACTTATTACCAGTAGCTCCATGGTAGTATGAACGGCTGCCATTCGCATTTGTTGCAAAGTCACCTTTAACCTGTTTACCATCAGTAGCAAAGAAGAGTTTTTGACCGTTAATCACTTGAGCTCCTGTAACGACATTTCCCTTATCATCAGCATAATACCATCTATCATGACCGGTAGTGAAGAAGGTTGATACCAATTTATCACCAGTATTCCAATGGTAGAATGAACGACTACCGTCAGTGTTCGTTACGAAGCCACCCTTAACTTGACGACCATTTGCATCAAAGTAGAGATGTTGACCATTGATAATCTGAGCACCTGTGACATTACGTCCATGTGAATCTGCATAGAACCAGTTGTTGTCCCCTGTAGTATAGAAGCCTGGTGTATGTGCCTTAGTCACAACACCCTTAGCATCGATATTAAAGGTTTGACCATTAACTACTAGTGATGTATCCACAAGTTTCACACCTGTAATGGCATCGTAGTATGAAGTCGTTCCATCAGGATTGTTCACGAACTCACCTTTAACTTGTTTACCTGACTCATCAAAGTAGAGCTCGTCACCATTGATGGTTTGCGCACCACGAAGAACATCACCTTCGTTATTTGCATAGTATGTAGCATCACCAACTTGGAAGAAGCGGTTCTTAACTTGAACACCTTTTTCATTGAAGTAAAGGTTTTGTTTGCCTACCTTAGTAAATCCAGTGGCAACATAGCCCTTATCATTAGCGTAGTACCAGTTACCATCTTGTTCAAAGAAGCCTGAGTACTTACGTTCACCTGAATCGCCACAGAAGAACATCAAATGTCCATCTTTTGTAGGAATGAAGATACCTTTAGCTTGGTAACCATTGTCATAGAAGTATTTTTCCTTACCTTCTACTTCAGTCAAACCAGTAGCCATGATGCCACCCTTGAAGAAGTATTGGTAGAATTTCTCTTCCTTACCACTGTCATCTTTAACGGTAACTTCTTTCCAACCAGTTTGAGTCGTCAATTTACCTGACTTACCATAAACCAATGATTGACCTTTGGCATTTTTAATAACACCATCAGTAAACATAACACCATTTGGCAAGAAGAAATAGTTTGAACCGTCGATAGCTTGTTCACCAGTTACAAGGTAACCCTTATCGTTAAAGTAGTACTGTTTGCCATTATATGTCACAAATTGACTCTTAGCTTGAGTACCAGATGTTGTGTAATAAGTTACCCCTGTACCATCATAAGCAAATCCAGTTTTAGCTTTTGTATCACCAGTCAAGGCTGCTGGAAGGAAGGTACCTTTATCGTTAACGGTGAAGTACAATTTACCATCGCTGAGAACGTAGTCAGAACCATGTTTTTGGATATTTGTACCGTTAAAGTACTTAGCTTCCCATTGTTTAATCTTCACAGATGGATCAATTGTCTTACCTGACGCTTCCATAACTTCTTTGAAGATTTCTGGATAAAGTTTTTGAAGTTTGTCGAGGAAGGCACCACCATACTGTGCTTGGAAATCATTTCCTGATGACTTAGTATTTGTCACATAGAGTTTATTAACCAAGCTAGTATCATCAAGCACCTTACCATGTGTATCTGTACGAGTAGCTGTCACTACTTCTTTACCTGGGAGAGTATACAATTGGTCTGGAACCCAGTCAGCAATGACTTGAATACCTTGTTTGTGAAGAGCCTTGAGGGCATCACGAAGGTCTTCTTTTGAACCGTATTTATTGTTTTTGCTCATGGCAAAGTCATAACGGTCTGTGAAGGCATAACCATTTTCAATAATAGAATCAAGGAAAGTGCCATCTTTAGATGAGACATATTGAGGTGCAATTTCAAATGACGTAATGCCCCATGACTTGAAGAGGTCTGCATTAGCTGCAATCAATTTATTAGTATATTGACTGTCTTCTTTAACAAAGTCTTGGAAGTTTGAGAAACCTTCGTAAATCACTTGTGCTTCAAGGGCTGCAGAAGAGCTATAAACCTTATCCCCTTCTTTGTAGGCTTTTGTTGATGGTTTAGCAAGAACGTTTTGATCTTCAGTCGCACCTACTGGTACCCAAACTGAAAGGTAACCACTCATATCAACAGTCTTAAAGCCTTTGATTTCATCAGCTGTGAAGACAAGATTTCCTTGTGCATCTGTATATTTAACAATCTTAGTATCTGAATCATTCAATGATGACACGATACCTTTATCCGTACCAAGCAAGAGTGGACGGTAGGCTTGGTTCTTGTGGGCTGCACCCATATTTACAGTAATCGTTTCACCATCTGCTAATTTCAAATCTGGGTTATTAGCAATAAGGGTCAACATACCAGAATTGCGGCCGTATTTTCCACCTTCTGTATCTGTCTTAGACATCAAATCTTGACCGTAACGGACAGAGACAAGAACTTCTTTGTTGTCTTTAGCAGATGACACGCCATCACCAGCAAGGTTATGGATATAAGATGTTTGTCCACCGGCTACATATTTAGAACGAGCTTTAAGAAGTGTCGTGATTTGGTCAAAGTATGGTGATTTCTTAGCCATGTATTGACCGTTATCAGTATACAAGTCTCCGTAATATACACGAGTTGCTGCACCCATTGTTTGAAGCATCAAAGCATAGGCAGCAGGGATATTTGAGTGTGTATATTCCTTATCAACTTTCAACATATCCGCATTATAAATGTCGAAAGCCTGTTTCAATTGGTCTAATGTGAATGTGAAACCATCTGTTGTAGGATCAATTTTCTTACTGATAATGTCTGCGATAACCGTTTGAACTTCTGAGTCGTGTGCACGAACAAAGAGGTAGGTTGCAAAACCAAGTTGATCATATGAGGTAACTTCCGCACGGTTTGAAAGACCAAAATAACCACCGTTAATAAGGTCCTTCATTGATGCATTACGTGCACCTGTACCCTTATTCGTTACCGGACGAGTCAATCCATGAACAATAGACAAACGGAGACCATTATCCATAGAAAGGGCAGCTGTATTGTGTTCGTCAACATAATATGGGTCATTTTGTGACCAAGCTTCAAGAATTGAGATATTAGCAAGGGCACGCGCTTCAGACTCATTAACCTTGTAAGCAGCCTTCATGTATGAAGACACCAATTGAAGCATATCGATGCTAACATTATCCACGGCATCGACACGGATACCATCAAAGTGGGCATCTTTATCCTTATCACCAAAGACGATTTGTCCCCAGTTCATGAAGTAATACAATTGGTTAAGCATTTCAGCTTGCACAATTGGGTTTGAGTTGTCGATATCGCTTGATAGCAAGAACTCATAACCAGCATCACTACCACTCTTGATCTTGTCTTTTGCCAAACGGCTTGTCGCTGTTTGATCAAGTTTACGGTAGTCTGAGTTAGCCCACTTCGTTAAATCACTATTAACAAAGAGGAGAGCTCCTTTTTGGAAGTGTTCTTTACCTGGAGATTCAGAGTTAATATTCCATTTATCTTGGTCTTTAACAAAGGCCTCGATTGACTGACGCAACCAGTCTGTTGACTTATTAGCAGCAATCTTAACTTCAATCTTACGTTGGATGATTTGAGCAGCGGCATTCAAACTAGCTTGAGAATTTTCAATCGTAAAGACATCTTTTGTTTCTTCACCGTTGCTAAGAGCCTTAGTCATGTAGTTCAAGTAAGCTACTTGAGTATCCTTATCAGGCCACCAAGACATCAAAAGTGGACGGAAATCTTTTTCAGTTGACGCTTTCCAAGTTGTACCAGCTTCAAGGATTTCTTTTGGACGGTACCAACTATCTGCTGTCAAATAACCATCAACAAGTTCAAAGCTTGCTTTTGTTGAATCATAGGCAGCATTATTTTTTGTAAAATCAGTAACAAGATTTGTTGTTTCTTGTGTGAATGAATAAGTTGATGTGCTTGAAAGGGCACCATTTTCATCAAAATAAAGGACCTGACCATTTACAGTAATGGCAAAGTTTTTCTTGTGTGATCCATCTTCTAGAAGATAGTAATATTTACCATCTTTTTCCTTTTTAATATTATCAAGTGAGACTGCAGCCTTAATCTCAGCTTCAGAAAGCTCTTTAGACTTCTCAGCCGTTGGAGCAGCTACTCCAGCATTTGCAGCTACTTCCGATGTTGTAGCAGTTTCTGGTTTAGCAGCAACTTCTGGCTTAGCAGTCGTTTCAGGTTTGGCTTCAACCTCTACTGCTGCAGCTCTATCACTAGTTGTTCCTGAATTTGGTTGAACAGTCGTTTCAGCTGGTTTGTCAGCAGTAACTGCTGCTCGGTCTGTTGTTGTGGCATTTGAAGTATTTGCCACCTCTGTTGTTGTGCCTACCTCTTTTTCAACCACAGGATTTGTATTTTCCCCGACTGTAGTTGTTGAAGGTGATCCATTAGTATTATTTATTTCTTCTGCAGAGGTGAGTGAAGATGTGGCAACACTACCACCTACAATGGTAGCCAAAGCTGCTGAAGCGACAGCCAAAGTAACCCACTGCTTCTTCACTTTATGCAGTTTATAGCGTACTTTATTTTCCATATTCAATTTTTCCCCAATATATTTTTTGTCTTAAAATCTACACCTTAAAGACTTACTTATTATATCATTTTTCACTATCAAAAAAACTTAATACAACTTATTTTAATGACTTTTTTACCATCTTAATATTAAATTAAAAATCCGTCATGTAAGCGACTTGAAAGGGTATTTTTCAAAAAGAACCTTTTCCTAGAAAATATAAAAAAGAGAACCGAAGTTCTCCTTTTTAAATCAATTAGTTTAGCACTCTAGGTGGGTAAGCAAGACTATTCTTATCAAAGTAAACGTAAACTCCTGGTTGAATTTCTACCCATGTGCTAACAGCTCTCTTACCACTATCACCATAGTAATAGCTGATTCGACCATTGCCAGCACTTACTGTTTGCCCTTTTACTTGTTTACCATCTTTAGCAAAGTAATAAGTATCGTCACCAATTTTAACTTCACCAGTCACTGACTTACCATTAGCACCGATATAGTACCAATTGTTGTCTCCTGTTGTGAAGAACTCATTAGTCAAGCGTTCACCTGTTGCAGCATCATACTTGCTATAAGTACCATCTGCATTCTTAACAATACCACCCTTAACTTGGCTTCCGTCTGCATTAAAGTAGAGGTGTTGTCCATTGATAACTTGAGCACCTGTAACAGTCTTACCATTAGCGCCTGCATAGTACCAAACATTGCCATCAGTTGTGAAGAATTCGTTAGTCACTAGCTCTCCAGAACCTTCTTTGTACTTACTATAAGTACCATCTGCATTCTTAACAACGCCACCTTTAACTTGACTTCCATCTTCATTAAAGTAAAGTTTTTGACCATTGATAACTTGAGCACCTGTAGCGGCAACACCATTTTCATCGAAGTGGTACCATTTACCATCGATGTTCCTCCAAGTGTTCTTGATAGCATTACCAGTATGAGCTTCGAAGTAATAAGTCTTACCTTTATAGGTTGCTAACTTATCTTTAGTTTGGAAACCATCTTCACCAAAGTATTGTGTGGAACCATCGATAACAGTAAGACCTTTAGCCATGACACCTTCATTAGTGAAGTAACGGAATTTCACAACCTTAGATTCATTACCATCTTTATCAGTTTCAGTTACATCAAATTTAGTGTAACCACCCTTGTACATTTGACCTTTATAGTTATAAAGGTAAGTATTACCGTTAGCATCAACATAGAAGGCATTGCTCAACATGATACCATTTGGCAAGAAACGATAAACATCTTTACCATTTGGTGAGTATTCACCATTTGTAACCATGTGACCACGTGCATCAAAGTAATAGGTATTTCCATTGAAAGTAACAAAGGCAGATTTAGCTTGATTACCACTTGTACCGAAGTAAGTGATTCCCTTACCATCATTTGAGAACCCAGTAACAGCCTTTTCATTTCCTGTCAATTGAAGAGGAATGAAGTTACCTTCTTTAGTGACAGTGAAATATTTACCAGTTGCTTCATCGCTAAGTACATAGCCAACACCGCGGTCAAGAACGTTTGTTCCGTTGAAGTATTTAGCCTTCCATTGTTTCAATTTAACAGAATCATCAATTGGTTTACCAGTTGAGATCATGTTTTCCGTGAACATTTTAGGGTACTTAGCTTTAAGTTCAGCTAAGAATTCGCCACCATATTGAGCTTGGTAATCCCTACCTGATGACTTAGAGTTAGCTACATAAAGTGAGTGATCAATGATAGCATCTGCAATCTTACGTCCTGCACCGTCAGTACGAGTCGCTGTTACGACTTCTTTACCTGGCAATTGGTAAATTTGGTCTGGAACCCAGTCAGCGATTGCTTGGATACCCGCTTTGTGAAGGGCTTTAAGAGCGTCACGAAGATCTTCTTTAGAACCATATTTATTGTTCTTACTCATGGCAAGATCATAACGATCTGCAAAGGCATAACCATTTTGGATAACTGAGTCAAGGAAGGTACCGTCATCGGCAGATACAAATTGTGGTGCCATTTCAAATGATGTTACGCCCCATGATTTGAACAAATCAACATTTTCAGCAATCTTACGGTTAGTATAGACTGAAGGATCTGAACCATCCGGGATAGTTTGGAAGTTTGAGAATCCTTCGTAGATCAATTGTGAATCATAAGCCTCAGTCGCTTTAAGGGTCAATTCGCCTTCTTTTTTAGCTTCTGTTGAAGGTGCTACACGGATATCTTGATCATCTGAAGCTCCGACTGGAACCCAAACTGCTACGAAACCTGACATATCAAATGTTTCATAACCCTTGATGTCATTAGCGCCGAAAGTCAAGACACCATTGCTGTCTGTTTCTTTCACGTAACCTGCTGCGATTGCCTCTGCATCAGATGTAAAGTTCTTGATACCATCAGCTGTACCAACAATCAAAGCACGGTATTTCTGGTTGGCATGGATTTTACCCATTTCAACATTAAGTTTAGCTGACTGATCCAAAGTCAATTTTGGATTATTCACTACAAGAGTTACCTGACCAGAGGTACGGCTGTATTTAGAACCTTCTGTATCGTCAGCTGTCATGATGTCTTTACCATAACGTACTGAAGTGTAGACTTCACTTGTGCGGTAAAGTTCAACATCTGAATTGTCCATCTTACCATCAGTTGGCAACCAGTAAGAACGTTGCGCTTGTCCACCAGATACATACTTGATACGGTTCTTCATCAAGTTAACGATGGTGTCGTGATATGGTGATTTAGTTTCCATATAGTGACCGTCATCTGTATAAAGGTCTCCATAGTAGACACGAGTGATCGTTTCCATGTTCTGCAACATTACAGCATAAGCTGCAGGGATGTTATTCAAGGTATATTTCTTATTGCTGCTGAGCATGTCTTTGTTGTAAATTTCAAATGCTTGCTTCATTTCAGAATCAGAGATAGTGAAACCATCTGATTTTTTATTGATTTCTTTCTTAATGATTTCAGCAATAATATCTTGAACGTTGTTATCATGGGCACGGATAAAGACGTAGTTTCCTGACGCGTCTCCGTATTTCTCATTGTATTTACCAATTGTAGACTGTTTAGCTGTACCGTCTTCGTTGTAGGCAGTGCTTCCATCTTTGTTAATCCAGTCAGTCTTAAAATCGCGTTGAGTCGTATTGAAAGTATTGTTATACAAAGGACTTACAGCTGGTGTACGATCCTTAATTGGTTTAGCCAATGAGAAAAGGAGGGCCAAACGTTGTTTATTTTCCATGGCAAGCGCAGCACCATCAGTCTTGTCATTGTAATGGTTGTCGTTAAGACTCCACGCTTCAAGAACTGAGATATGAGCAAGAGCTTGCGCCTCAGATTTATTTACACCATAGTACTCACGGAAATAGTTTGTGTAGAGTTGAAGCATGTCAGCATTGACATTATCTACCGCATCGACACGGATACCATCGAAGTTAGCATCCTTGTCACCCATAACAATTGAACCCCAGTTCATAAGGTAGTGAATTTGGTTCAATTGTTCCGCTTGAACAACTGGGTTAGATAAGTCTACGTCATTAGCAAGCAAGAAGTCGAAGCCACCCATGTGGTTTGGGTCAGACTGCTCATCAAGAACTGACTTATTAATCGTACCAGTCTGGTTAGTAGCCGTACGGTTCAAAAGACGATAGTTAGAATTTGCCCATGGTGTACGTGAGTCATTCACATAAAGAAGGGCTCCACCTTGAAGGTGATCCTCTCCTCCACCTTTTGAATAGTTTTCAGTTTCTTTGTTCCACTGTGGTTGTGTCTTAACAAAGGCAGAGATAGTTTCACGCAACCATTGTGTTGATTTTTCAGCCTGAATCTTTTGTTCAATCTTAACTTGGATATCCTTAGCAGCACGATTTAAGTCTGCTTGCTTATCTGTGCTTGTGTACTTAGCCTCCAAGTTGAAGACTTTAGACATGTAGTTCAAGTAATTAACTTGCGTATCTACATTTGGCCACCAAGCCATCAAAAGTGGACGGAAATCTTCTGCAGTTGATGCTTGCCAAGTCACACCATCTTTGATGATAGAAACTGGACGGTACCAGCTATCAGCAGTCAAATAACCATTAATCAATTCAAAACTTGCTTCAGATGAATCGTAGGCACGGTTATTGATTGAGAAACCATCAACAATATTTGTTGTTCCAGGTGTGAAAGAGTGTGTTGATGAACTTGTAAGGGCGCCATCTTTGCCGAAGTAAAGCAATTGACCATTTACAGTAATGGCAAAGTTTTCTTTGTGTGAACCATCTTCATTAACATAGTAATATTTACCATCAGTGTATTTGATGTTTTTCAAAGAAAGTGCTGCTTCCACTTCTGAATCTTTCAAAGCAGCTTGAGGAGCTTTAACTTCTGTATTGACGACTTCAGCCTTGACGGTAGCTGGCTGTTCTTCTGCTTTTTCAGTTGTAACAGCTGGTGCATCTGTTGTCACAACTGCTTCTTTATTTGGAACAGCTGCCACTGCTACATCAGCAGTTGTTGCTGTTGTAGCTGCTTCAGCTGTTGCTTGTGTGTTCGTTGTAGTTGCTGTTTCGGCAGCATTTGTTTCTTTAGCAGGCGTTAAAACATCTGCTTCTTTTGTATTTGTACGTTTATCGACTTCTTTGGTTGCTTCTGTAGAAGTAACTAAGTCGGCTGTTGTATCTGAATTTGGTTGAGTTACTGTCTTAACTTGAGTTTCATCCGCTGAAACTGAAGATGTTGTTGCAGACAATCCTCCTACGACAGTAGCAAGTGCTGCAGAGGCAACTGCAATTGTAACCCATTGCTTCTTAACTTTATGAAGCTTATAGTGTACCTTATTTTCCATTATAATTTTCCCCGTGATTTTATTTGTCAAAATCAGACTGAAATCTATCCGATTTCAAACAATTACATTATATCATTATTTTCTAACTATTTCTCGAATTAATTGTTTTTTTATAAAATATATGTAACATAATATTAATATTAGAAAATTTTTGTAATAAGCCTGTTTCATAGGTTTTCAATTCTCATTTTTATATCATTTGATAACTGAAACTATTTTTTTAGAAAATGTCTAGAACACTTGATTTAATAACATTTGTAGCCTTTCTGACTCAAAATTGATATTTGTCAGATTTTTTTCTTTAAGGAGCAAAAAAAGGTGAAATTTCTTTAAACGATTCTCGTTTTCAAGAAATTTCACCTATAAATTCAAGTCAAATCATATCGTTTTTCCCTTAATCTCTCAGATTAAGATTAGATTGATTGATTATTTATCGAAATCAGCATAACCATTTTCATCGAAGAAGACAGTCTTACCGTCTTGGAAAGTGATCCATGTGTTTGTCACACGTTCGCCAAGAACTGATTCGTAGTATTCTACTCCTTTTGGTGTGCTGATTGGGCTACCTTTAACTTGGCGTCCCAATTTATCAAAGTAATATTCTTTACCATCGATATTTTGGCGTCCTGTTACAGCCTTACCGTCTTTGAAGTAGTACCAAACATTGTTACCAGTTGTCAAGAAACGGTTATTGAGACGCTCACCTGAATCTTTATCATAGTAAGAGAGTGATCCGTCAGCATTCTTAACGAAGTCACCTTTGACTTGACTACCATCTTCTTTGAAGTAATAGTTTTTACCACCAACACTATAGGCACCTGTCACGATTTCACCATTATCTTTGGCATAGTACCATGTCTTACCACCATCAAGAGTGAAGAAATCAGATTTAACTTGGCTACCATCAGCATTGAAGTAATAGTTAAGGTGGTCAATCGTTTGACGACCTGTGGCGAGGTTACCATCCTTATCAGCATGGTACCATTTACCGTTCACTTCGAAGAACTTGTCTTTTACTTTATAACCGTTATCTACAGTGTAGTAGCTGATCTTACCGTTTTCAGTAACAAAATCACCTTTAACTTGGGCACCATTTGCATGGAAGTAGTATTCGTGACCGTCCAAAGTAAGGGCACCTGTCACATTCTTACCAGCTGCATCACGGTAGAACCATGTTGAGCCATCCGTTGTGTAGAATTCACCCTTCTTAGCTTGTGCATAGCCTTGATCGTTGAATTCATACCAGATACCATCGATTTCTGCCCAACGATTTGTATAGGCATTAC
The DNA here is from genome assembly GCF_041431705.1 of Streptococcus sp. 27098_8_74. Lineage (NCBI taxonomy): Bacteria > Bacillati > Bacillota > Bacilli > Lactobacillales > Streptococcaceae > Streptococcus > Streptococcus sp. 27098_8_74. The sequence continues at coordinate 49,561 of NZ_JAPVYF010000007.1, read as the reverse complement.
CTGAATTTTTATCGAAGAAGTAGAGTTTCCCATCTGGAGTCACATACTTAGTGCCTTTAGCTTGGAAGCCATTTTCATCAAAGTATTGTAATCCTCCACCAGCATAAGTCAAGCCAACTGCCATTTCTCCAGTTGATGAGAAATAACGGAATTTAGCTTCTGTTTCTGAAGTACCTTCTTTCGGTACATCGAATACAAAGTAACCATCTTTGTACTGCTCACCAAAGCTACCAAAGTAATAATATTTACCATCCTGTTGATAAATAGAATCACGAAGCTGGATACCGTTTGGCAAGAAGAAATAAGTCTTACCATCGATATCTTGACGACCAGTTAACATATAACCTTCTTTATCGAAGTAATAGTAATTTCCAGCATATTTAATGAAGGCATTCTTAGCTTGGAAACCACTATTATCAAAGTAGGCCATACCCTTACCATCATAGTAGAAACCTGTCTTACCACCTTGATCTGTCAAAGGTTTTGGCAAGAAGATACCATTATCAGTAACTTGATAGTAGCGACCAGTAGCATCGTTGCTGAGAACATAACGACTACCACGACCAAGGATATTAGTACCATTCATGTACTTAGCAGACCATTGCTTGATTTTAACAGATGGATCAATCTTCTTACCAGTTGATATCATCACATCTTCAAACAACTGTGGATATTTCTTTTGGAGCTCATCAAGGAACTCACCACCATATTGAGCTTGGAAGTCCTTACCTGATGATTTAGAATTTGCAACATATAAAGTGTTATTGATATAAGCATTGGCCTTTGGAGTACCATAACTATTAGCACGTGTTGCTGTTACAACTTCTTGTCCTGGCAATTGGTAAAGTTGATCTGGTACCCAGTCAGCAATTGCTTGAATACCTTGCTTGTGAAGCGCCTTAAGGGCATCACGAAGATCTTCTTTAGAACCGTATTTGTTATTCTTACTCATGGCAAGGTCATAACGGTCAGTAAAGGCATAGCCATTTTGGATAACAGAATCAAGGAAGGTACGGTCATCAGCCGATACAAATTGAGGAGCCATCTCGAATGATGTGATTCCCCATGACTTGAAGAGTTCTGCATTTTCTGCAATCAATTTATTAGTATATTGGCTATCTTTTTCAACAAAATCTTGGAAGTTTGAGAAACCTTCATAGATAACTTGTGAGTCCAGTGCTTCAGTAGCAGAAAATGTCTTGTCAAGTTTCTTATCTGAACCTTTAACACGGATATCTTGGTTATCAGGCGCACCTACTGGTACCCAAACACCAAGATAACCTCTCATATCAACAGTTCGATACCCCTTGATTTCATCTCCACTGAAAGACAAGTTTCCTTCAGCATCGGTGTATTTAATTTTTCCAGCTGCTGCTGCATCATTTTCGTAAGTGACAATTCCCTTATCAGTACCAAGAAGTAATGGACGGTAGGCTTGGTTAGCATGAAGTTTACCCATGTTAACTTTCAAAGTACCATCACCCAATGAGAAATCCTGGTTATTGGCAATAAGGGTCAACATCCCAGAATGTTTACTTGTTTCTGCTACACCCGTAGTTTGGTCAGCAGTCATAATATCTTTACCGTAACGAACAGATGACAAGATTTCTTTTCCATTGAACGTGTCGACTTTCATCGATTGTCCACCTGAAACATATTTCATACGGTTCTTCAAGAGCGTTGTGATAGCATCGTAGTAAGGAGACTTGGTAGCCATATATTGGCCGTTATCCGTATAAAGATCTCCATAATAAACACGAGTTACCTGCTCCATATTTTGAAGAATCAAAGCATAGGCAGCTGGAATATTGTTAATAGTATAACGTTTTTCTGCCTTCTTAATATCTTCATTATAGATTTCAAAGGCACGTTTCAATTCAGCATCAGTCATGGTATAACCATCTGATTTTGGATTGATTTCTTTTTGAACAATATCACGAATGATATCTTGAACAAGGTTATCATGAGCACGCGCAAAGATATAGTTAGCTTGTGTATCTCCGTACTTACTATTATTTGTACGGTCTGTCAAACTGCTAGTAATCAAATCTTTCAAAGAAGATCCAGACCCATAAAGTGCACCCATAATTGCATAACGAAGGTTATTATCCATGGCAAGGGCTGCACCATCATGTTTTTGATTATAAGCATTATCGTTTAAATCCCAAGCTTCAAGGATAGAAATGTGAGCAAGTGCATTGGCTTCAGATTTATCCACACCAAAGGCTGCACGGAAGTAGTTTGTATAAACTTGGAGAAGGTCTGCATCAACATTATCAACTGCATCAACACGGATACCATCAAAGTTAGCATCCTTATCACCCATAACAATTGATCCCCAGTTCACAAGATAGTGAATTTGGTTCAACTGCTCAGCTTGCACAACTGGATTTGAGTTATCAACATCATTGGCAAGTAGGAATTCATAACCACCCAAGTATCTTCCTGTACCATTTAGAGAACCATCTTGGTTACTTGGTGTACGGTTAAGCAAACGGTAATCAGAATTTGCCCAAGGTGTCTTATCATTATTGACATAAAGAAGGGCTCCACCTTGAAGGTGGTCAGCTTGTGTATAGTTTTCTGTTGCAACACTCCACTGCTCTTGTTCCTTAACAAATGAAGAAATTGCTTGACGAAGCCATTCTGTTGATTGTTTAGCAGAGATTTCTTGCTCAATCTTAATTTGAATAGTCTTAGCAGCTGCATTCAATTCTGATTGACTTTGGCTGGTTGAATAAGTTGCGTTAAGGTTAAAATGTTTAGAGAAAGTATTGAGGTAGGCCACTTGTGTATCTACATCAGGCCACCATGCCATCAAAAGTGGACGGAAGTCTTTCTCAGTTGACACGCGCCATTTTTCACCATTTTCCAAAATAGTGACTGGACGGTACCAGCTATTTGGCGTCAAATACCCATCTACCAACTCAAAGCTTTCTTTCTTAGAATCGTAAGCACGATTATGTGAAGAGAAAGAATCAACTAGATTAGTTGTACCTGGTGTGAATGAGTGTGTTGATGTGCTTGTCAAAGCACCGTCTTTACCGAAGTAAAGCAACTGGCCATTTACTGAAACAGCAAAGTTTGTTTTGTATGAACCATCTTCTTTGACATAATAGTATTTACCATCAACTTGTTTGATGTTGTCCAAAGAGAGTGCTGCTGTTTCTTCTTTTTCAGTAACACCAGATTTTGGTTTTTCTGCAACTGTAAGCGTTGTATCTGTCGCTGTTGTAGCTGGTGTTTCTGTCGCTGTTGTAGCTGGTGTTTCTGTCGTCGCACCATTAGCTACTGCTGCACGATCAGTCGCTGCTGGTGCTGCCGTATTAGCGGTTGTGTCAGTTGTAGCCGCTGCTGGTGCTGGAGTTGCTACAGTATCTGTAGTTGCTGCCTTGTCATTTGTTACTGCTGTAACATCTGTTGTAGACGTTGTAGCTGGAGTCGCTACTTCATGCGTTTCGACCACAACATCGCTTTCAGCTGTTGTAGTAGCAACTGGTTCTGTTGTTTCATCAGCTGAAACCTTTTGATTAGCTACTGTAGCACCACCTACAATAGAGGCAAGTGCTGCCGAAGTGACGGCAATCGTCACCCATTGCTTCTTAACTTTGTGAAGCTTGTAATGTACCTTTTTTCCCATTTTAGGTCCTCATTTCATTTTCCTAGTTTGAATGAAAATCTACATAATTCAAACAATTTCATTATAGCATATTTTTTTCAAGTATTTGGAAACTTTATCAGACCTTTTAACTTTTTAATCATAATGTAAATTGAAAAACATTTCGACAAATATTAAAGACTACCGAATCTAGAAAACGGTAGTCTTTTTCTATTTTTTAGGAAAGTTTTTAGAGGTCATTGATTAAGCTATCTCTATGCAATCATTTGGCAATTTTCAAGCCAGCTATTAAGCAAAAACCACGTTATGTTGAACCCTGTAACTGACTAAAAAGAGCAAGGTTTCTGTGACCAATTTTGCCAGAACCAGTCCCAAACCAATAGCCACTAAGCTGCTAAGTAAGAAATAGTTACAAGCTAAGAGAACCAAGACCAACATAAAGTAGCGAACACTTGATCTAAAGAGGGAGCTTGTCGGATTGAAGACCACATTAGCGTTTAGTAGACACTGGCTGGAAGCCGAAATCACTCGAGCTAGCACGACCGAAAGGAGGAGATTTTTCGTTAAGGCAAAGAGCACAAATAAGGCGGTTGCATCAATGACTGAGGCCAAGACAGCCGTGCCAGAGAACTTTAAAAAAGGGCTGTAAATACGGATGGAATCACGAATGGGCCGAAAGTGCGAGCTTTTATTCTCCTCCAGATAAACGGTCTCGATTGGGACTTCAGAGATTTGGTGACCTGACTTTTTGGCTTCAAGCAACATGTTAAACTCGTACTCAAAACGATTGCCATCTAGATTAAGCAACCATGGAATCAGGTCCGTTGACATGCCTCGAAGCCCTGTCTGAGTATCTGTCACCTTTTGGCCAGTTACTAGACGGAAGAGTCCAGCAGTCACCTTATTTCCAAAGCGGCTACGTGCTGGCACCTTACCAACAAAGGCACGCGCACCCAAAACAAGATGACTGGGATTTTCCTCGATTGCCTTGGCCACACGGACAATATCTTTAATCAGATGTTGACCGTCACTGTCAACTGTGACAATAGGTTGAGCCGAAAGGTGCTGACTGACTACTTCTTCTTGAATATAAGCGAAAGCAGTCTTGAGAGCTGCTCCTTTACCCTTATTGACCGGATGACTTAGGACGGTTGCCCCGAAGAGGGCTGTTTCGTCATAATAGTCGCCATAGTCTGGGCCACTTCCATCATTAACGACAATAATACGGGCTGTTGGGAGTTTTATGGTAATATCTTGAACCACCTGGATCAGTCGTATATCTGGTTCATAAGCTGGAATAATAATATACATAGGCACTTCCTTTCTGTTTCATCCTATGACTCTTTAGTGACCTCCGCCAAAGCCACCTGGTTGCCCACCACCTTGGGGACCACCATCACCTTGAGGGCCACCGCCTCCAGGCATTGAGTTTTCAATCTTAGTTTGTTTCTCACCATTGATAGTAATGTCACCACCGGTATAGGTCGCTGAACCATCGAAGTCAAAACCAGACTGACCAGTCAAATTGATTGTTCCACCCGATACAATAATATCGCCGTTAGAATCGATTGGGTCGGTATCGCCCTGGCCAACCTCGACATTTAGGGTTCCACCGGTCATTTTGAAGACAATTTCACTTTGACTGGCATTAGCATTGGCGGCATTAACACCATCATCCGTTGCATAGACATCGATATTTCCGCCATTAATAGTCACAGATTTACCTTCAATACCTTCGGTTGATTTTTCAACTTTGTAAGTACCGCTATCAATAATCAGGTCACCTGAGGCATGAATACCGTCGTCACCAGCCTTGATAGTCATGGTATTATCAGACAGATACATGGTCCCTACCGATGTGTCGTCATCATTGTCGACCTTAACGGCATCTTCTTCGGCCTCAATGGTCATGGTTGTTCCAGTGATATTGAGTTCATCATTGACATTGAAGGCATCACCGACTGAAGTAATCTTGTAGGTACCGCCTGTTATATGAAGACTGTCGTTTGCTTTAATACCGTTGTTTTTCTTGGCATCAATGTTAAGAGTACCTGACCCATTAATGGTCAAATCTCCCTTAGAGAAAATCACGGCATTCGCATCTTCATCACTATTAGAACTTGAATCAGAGAGGGTGCTAGTGGTTCCATCTTTAAGCGTTAGGTAGACATGCCCGGTTTTTGTAGCGTTGATTGGTGCATTTGTATTTGTCATGGTAGCACCATCTAGAACAATATGGACATCATCTGAATCCCCAGCATCCACCTTGATTTGCACACCATCAGATTTTCCAGAAATGACGTAAGTCCCAGCTTTGGAGATGGTTACGGTTGAATCTGATATCGTTACGCCATCACCTGAAACATCCGCAGATGAGCCTGATAACTTAATCTTAGAGGCAGAACTTTCATCATAAGTTGTGTCTGAATCTTTTGAAGTGAAATAGTTGCTGTTGTTATTAGTCGTTTTCTTACTAGTTGTTGCGGTTACAGCACTTGTTTTTGATGTCGTGCTTGACGTCGTCCCCGTTGCTTGACTGTTTGATTGGCTACAAGCTGTCATGACTGTTAGGGCTGTCGCACAGGTTACTAAAGTCGTCCATTTTTTTAGTTTTTTTGATTTCATATATTTTTCCTCTCGGATTCGTTTTGATGATTACAGTTTACGGAACTTCCCTAAAACATTTCTGAAGGTTAACTAAAAATTTTCTTAAGTTAAGTTTGGTGAAAGTTTGACTTATGCCTTCTTTCAGAAAAGTTCCATAGACTAATAGGCGAGCAAGTGAGTGCTATATAAAATAGTACATTTGCCCTCAACTTAATTTTCTACTATAAAAATAAAAGCCAAATCTTAAAGTGAAGGCTTTGAATCTTATCTATAAAAGGAGTTTTTTCATGGTTAAACAATTGGAAACACGTTTTAAACGTATTGAAACAAAATATGTGGTCTCAAAGGACAATCTTGAAGACCTGCTCGCTGATCTCAAGGAGTATTTGGTAGAAGATGATTATCCGACATCTACCATTTCAAATATTTACTTTGATACGGATAATTTTGATGTCATCCAAGATGCCCTTGATGGTAATCATCGTCAAGAGAAGATCCGCATGCGTACCTACCTAGCCAATCCCAAAATTGATAGCAAGGTCTTTCTAGAGGTCAAAGCTAAAGATGAGGAGGGAATCGGTCATAAGTTTCGTCTCGTTTCAACACCCCTTGCCATCACTAACTTGATGACAGACGGTAAGAATCATAGCCAAATCACCGATCGTCAGCTGTTACAGGATATTCACCACTTACGTCAGCGTTATGATGAAGGTCTCAAACCTCGTATGTATATCTACTACGACCGTTTTTCAATGAAAGAAAAAGAGACTATCCAAGGCTATACCTACAATAAAGTTCGTGTTACCCTAGACCAAAATCTGACTTACCGTGATGAAGACGTCAGTCTCTTTAAGGGAAATCATGGGTTTCCCCTTCTAGATGAAGATATGATTATCATGGAAATCAAGGCACCTGGGCAAAAACCAGACTGGCTTCAAGCTATCTTAGACAAATATGGTTTGGAAGAGCAGAAATTCTCAAAATACAGCTGCGCCTATCATAAGTCACAAGGTCTAGACTACGGGCCACATCCAGTTCAAGAAAAAGGAGGTGCTGCCTATGTCTAATCTCTTCAATTCTATCTTTAATGATGCAACCGCAACCGCTAGTCCCCTTCAACTCATGCTGGCCTTACTGGTCAGCCTCGTTTTAGGCTCGGCCTTGACCTGGACTTATAAATATCGAACCCTCTACACCAGAGAATTTGTCATTAGTTTGACCCTACTGCCATGCTTGATGACCCTAGTAATCTTCCTTGTTAACGGTAGTTTGGGGACCTCTATTGCAGTTGCGGGGACCTTTAGTCTCATTCGTTTTCGTTCTGCTACCAGCGGTTCCAGAGAGCTGATTGCTGTCTTTATGGCCATGATTATTGGTCTGGCATCTGGGACAGGCTATCTCTTACTGGCTGTCCTCTTCACCGCCTTTCTATTGGCTGTTTGGCTCCTTTTGGAAAATCGTCAAAGTCGTACCGACAACCAACGTCGTAGACTCCTGACCATTAACGTCTCCTACCAAGACTTGATTGATCAAAAAATCACTAAAACATTGCTCAATTTCACCAGCGAATGTGACTTGATTTCCCTTAACACCACTGGTGGGGGCGAGACCATGCAACTGGTCTACGAAGTGGACTTGAATCCCCAAGTGGATGACTTCCAATTGACTAACCACCTTATCTCAAGTATTGAAAATTGTGACCTTGCCCTAACCAAAAAAGCTAAAAAGAAAAAGAATTTGTAAGACAAAAAGACATCTCCGACTAGTTTTTGGAGATGTTTTTGCATGTTTTGAGGTTAACATTTTCACTTAGCTATAGCCTATACTTCTATGCCGCCAGTATGGAGTGCGAGATTATCGGCAGAAAGTAAAATATCTGCTAATTATATTCATGTGGGATAACCTTACCATCTTGTACGTTAAAAGTGTAGTGGATGTACTTGTCCTTGTTATAATCACTATTATCTTCATCAGTTGTGAAAAAATAAAATTCGTACTCTCCGTCTGGAAACTTGCTAGCATCCAGTTTAGTTACTGCCTCTTCTAAATCTTTCTTACTAGTATTTTCTGTATCGCCTACTTCTATTCTCATAGTGACAAGGTGTTCATCAATTATTGTTTGGTAGGGAATTTGATAATAGCCATAAAAATCATTCTTCCCATTTTTACGGTTTTCTTCGGCTAAATGTTTTCGACGATTACCAGCCTCTTGATCTATCAGTGTATTATCTCTGAAGGAGAAATCTTCGATATCAAGGCCTAACGATTGCTTTTTAAGCTCCTTGAAGAGTTTTTGCTCTTCTTTTTTTACAGATTTTTGTTGTAAATAGGTTTGCGAGTATAGACCAGGAGTCTTATATTCTTCACCATTAACTGTCCAGTCCAGGTTAAAAGTAATTTTTGAATCTAATGATATGTTTTGATTGTCGTAGGTTTCCTCTGAATAGGTATAATCAACATAAATGCCTGCACTATCTAGAATCACCTTTTTGATATTCTTAACTTGGACCTTTCCCTTAAAACCATTATGAGCCAAGATTTTTTGCGTTTTTTCTCTGGCTTTTGAGTAAGCATTTGGAAGTGCTCCTGTACAACCAACTAAAAGACTAGAACAAAGGAGGAGAATTGCTAAACGAGAAAGAGTTATGATATAAGGAGTATTTTTCTTCATAGGACATCCTTCCTTTCCTCAATGATTTGTATAAATAAGCACACCAAATCCTTCAAATAAAACGAGCTTTCTTCACTCCTATTATAGCATTTTAAAGCGCTTTCTCATGGTAGTTAGAGGGACAAAATCATTAGAATTCCTCTAGCAAAAAAGCCTGAATCACTTCAGGCTTTTCGTTTTAGTCTCAATCGCTTGATATAATCCTCAATAATCTGTTACTTCTTTTCGGTCATGGACATTGCTTTGCTTGCCCTGACGTGCTTTAAGTACGGCTTCAACGTCTTCAGGGCTGACCCCTGTTTCAACGAGCATAACGGCTAGGTGATAGAGGACGTCTGCTGTCTCGTTGGCAATTTCTTCTTTATCAGCATTTTTGCCCCCAATCACAACTTCTGTTGCTTCTTCGCCAACCTTTTTAAGAATCTTGTCTAGTCCCTTGTCAAAAAGATAATTGGTATAAGACCCTTCTTTGGGATTCTTTTTACGATCTAAGGCTTCCTTATAAAGTGTTTCTAACATAGCTACTCCTATCTGTCTTGATTGTCATCATAAATATCCGTAAAGAAACAGCTGTAGGCTCCTGTATGACAGGCTGCTCCTTCTTGTTCCACGGCGATAAGCAAGGTGTCCTGATCACAGTCAGTCTTGATGCTTTTAACATGTTGGAAATGACCAGATGTGGCTCCCTTATGCCAAAGCTCATTTCTAGAACGGCTCCAGTAATGCATTTGTTTGGTCTCTAGGGTCAACTGATAGGACACCTCATTCATATAGGCCAACATGAGCACCTGCCCCGTCTTGTAATCGGTCACAATGACTGGTACAAGTCCCCCTTGTTTATCAAAATCAAGTTTAACCTCTGTCATCGTCTCACCTCAATTCCTGCATTTGCCAAGACTTGTTTGGTTTCGCCTATATTTACCTCACCAAAGTGGAAGATAGAGGCTGCCAGTGCACCAGTCGCTGTTGTCTTTTCAAAGACCTCTACAATGTCCTCAATATTTCCCGCGCCACCAGAAGCGATGATCGGAACATCAACGACTTCCGCCACACGATTTAGCATTTCCAAATCAAAACCAGACTTAGTGCCGTCCTTGTCCATGCTGGTTAAGAGAATTTCTCCAGCTCCCAAGGCGACGACTTCTTGAGCCCATTGGATGAGGTCCCTACCTGTATCCTTACGGCCACCCGCCACAAAGACATGCCAGCTCCCATCAGCCATCTTTTTGGCATCAATCGCAGCCACGACACACTGGTTGCCAAATTTTTGAGCACAATCAGCGATTAGTTGCGGGTTGGCAAGGGCTGAGGAATTGACCGCAACCTTGTCAGCACCAGCTTTAAGCATCTTGTTCATGTCTTCAACTGAACGGATACCACCACCAACTGTGAAGGGGATAAAGACCTGATCGGCAACGCGGCGCACCATGTCAACCGTTGTTTCACGATTGTCTGAAGTCGCTGTGATATCTAGGAAAACGAGTTCGTCACAGCCAGCCTCATAGTAAGCACGTGCAGAATCAACAGGGTCTCCAACGTCTGTCAAATTCACAAAATTGACTCCCTTGACGACACGACCATCCTTGACATCCAAACAAGGAATAATACGTTTTTTAAGCATCTTAACCTCCGAAAGACTTGAGTTGGTCTAATGTGATATTGCCGTTATAGTAAGCTTTACCGACAATGGTTCCTGCCACACCAATCTCTTGTAGGTGATCTAAGTCAGCTACTTCTGCAATCCCGCCGGAAGCGATGACTTTGGCGGTTGTGAGTTCAGATACCAAACGTTTGTAGTGATCAAGATTGGGTCCTGTCAGTGTGCCATCTCGATCAACATCAGTATAGACAAAGAGGGTTACGCCCATCTTTTCCATTTCCTTGGCCAAGGTAATATAGTCCACATTGCTAGTTTCCAACCAGCCTTCGGTAGCGACAAACCCTGCCTTGGCATCAATACCCACAACAATCTTATCGGCACCAAATTCCTCTAAAGCTTCTCTAACGAAGTCAGGATTTTTAACAGCCATTGATCCGATAATGATACGGTCGATGCCAACTGCCAAATAGTCACGAATCTGCTCCAAGGTACGGATACCGCCACCAACCTCGATGCCAAGTCCAGAAACCTTCTTGACCTCTGCAATCAAGTCACGGTTAGTGGCACGACCATCAAGGGCACCGTCCAAGTCCACGACGTGAATAAATTGAATGCCCGCATTCTTAAAGGTCTTTGCTTGCTCAATAACGTCTGGATTAACAACGGTTTGTTGGTTGAAATCTCCTTTGAAGAGACGAACTGCCTGTCCATCCTTTATATCAATTGCTGGTAGAATTTGCATCTCCCCTACCATCCTTTCTAAGTGAAAAAACTTTGCTCTCAAGAGCTTTTAGGCTTTGCATAAACCTACAAATTGTTCAATAATACCTAAACCAATATCACCTGATTTTTCGGGATGAAATTGAGCTCCATAAACATTGTCTTTATGAATCATGGCTGGCACCTCAATACTATAATCTGCGGTAACATCAATATATTGGCTAGGGACATCCGTGAAATAACTGTGAACGAAGTAGACAGCTTGGCCGTCTAAACCTTCTGTCAAAGGGCTGGCTTGCTTAACAGCCAAATCATTCCACCCCATATGTGGGACAGGTTGCTCCTTGCTGGCTGGAATAGCACGGCAAACACCTGGAATAAAACCAAGACCATTTGTTTCCTCATGTTCCAGTCCTTTTTCCGTTAAAATCTGCATGCCTAAGCAGATTCCTAAAAGTGGAACCCCCTGTGCGACAGCCTCTTTGATAACAGCTACCAAGCCTCTTCGCTCAAGCTCTGCCATAGCTGTTGGATAAGCACCCACACCAGGTAAAATCAACCCATCTGCAGCTAGGATTTTTTCTTTATCGGCAGATAATTCTGCAGTCACACCGATCTTTTCAAGGGCACGCAGAACATTGGCGGTATTCCCCGCATCGTAATCAATGACGATAATCATAGCATCCCCTTTGTCGAGTTTACGCCGTGAATGTCAGGATTGACTGTGATCGCCTCACGCAAGGCACGTCCTGTTGCCTTGAAAAGACTTTCTGACTTGTGGTGATTGTTTTTTCCGTGGAGAATCTTGAGGTGGAGATTCATTTGAACATTAAAGGCCAAGGCTTGGAAAAATTCTTCTACCAATTCTGTGTCAAAATTACCCAATTTTGGATTATCAAAACTAGCATCAAAGACCAAGAAGCTACGTCCAGACAGGTCTAAACTTGCCATTCCAAGGGTTTCATCCATAGGTACAAAAGCCGTTCCATAACGGTTGATCCCTGCTTTATCGCCCAAGGCCTCTTTAAGAGCTTGACCAAGGACAATACCGACATCTTCAACAGTGTGGTGACTATCAACCCAAAGGTCACCATCAGCCTTAACCACCAAAGACATACGACCGTGGCGGGCAAACAAGGTCAACATGTGGTCAAAAAATCCGACACCTGTTTGAATATCTACTGGTTCTTGAGCATCCAAATTGAGGCTTAACTTAATTTTGGTTTCAAAGGTATTACGTTCAATTTCTGCTTGTCTCATAACTTCTTCCTCTACTCTCTCAATTCTTGTCGTTTCTGACTTCAATTGCCTTGGCGTGGGCCTGCAAACCTTCTGCGTAAGCCAAGGTTGTGATATCGTGCTGAGCCTTATTGACTGCTGCCTTGTCGTATTGCGTATATTGGATACGTTTGACAAAATCGTGCACGCCTAAAGCTGATGAAAAGCGGCTAGTCGCTGTCGTTGGAAGAACGTGGTTGGCACCTGCATAGTAGTCACCAATTGGTTCGCTAGTAAAGTGACCAAGAAAGACGGAACCAGCATTGTCCACTTTTTCCAAGTAATCATAAGCATTGTCCATAGCAATTTCCAAATGTTCTGGCGCAACCAAGTTCATGAGTTCGAACATGGCATCTGTATCATTGGCAATAATAATACGGCCGTTATTTTCGACAGATGGACGAGCAATCGCCTCACGTGGCAAAAGCTTGAGTTGACGTTCAATCTCACTTTCAACCGCATCTGCCAAGGCTTCAGAATCTGTGACCAAAATGGCGCGTGCGCGTGTGTCGTGCTCTGCTTGAGACAAGAGGTCAGCTGCCACATAGGTTGGATTGGCACTACTATCAGCGATAACACCAATTTCTGATGGTCCTGCAATCATATCAATACCGACAATACCGTAAACTTGTTTCTTGGCAGTCGCCACGAAAATATTACCAGGACCTGTAATCTTGTCCACTTTTGGAATTGTTTCTGTACCAAAAGCCAAAGCCGCAACCCCTTGAGCCCCACCAACTTGGTAAATGCTATCCACACCAGCCAATTTGGCGGCTACCAGAATCGCAGGAACAAAGTGCTCTTGAGGCGGCGTAATCATAATAATCTCTTTAACCCCAGCAATTTTGGCAGGAATAACATTCATAAGAACTGATGACGGATAAGCCGCAGTTCCTCCAGGAACATAAACACCCACACGATTGATGGGACGAATCAATTGACCACGAATAACACCCTCACTTGGTTGGTCCTCAAAACCAGTCTCCAACTGATGCTTGTGATAAGATTCAATGTTTTCTTTAGCATTAACTAGGGCTTGGTAAACCTCTGGATCAATCTCTTTAAAGGCTTGATCAATCAAGTCCTGTCCAACTTCAAAATCAGTCAAGTCAACCTTATCAAATTTAGCTGAATAGTCACGAAGGGCCTCGTCTCCACGTTTTTTAACGTCTTCAATAATGGCTTGAACCGTGCTTTCAACGTCTCTATTTTCTTTTGACAGTTCCAATTGCTCCTGATAAAGAAGCTCCGCAATTTCTTTATTTGTTCCAGTTAATCGTTTCATTCGAACGGTACCTCCTCGTTCCCTACAAGTGATTCAATCTTACAAATGAATGGTAGAACTTCCTTGTTATTTTTCAAAGAAGCCTTATTAACAATCATTCGTGCTGAAATCCTGCAAATATCTTCATAAACTTTTAAGCCATTAGCAACAAGGGTATTCCCTGTTTCCACAATATCGACAATGGCATCCGCTAGACCAATAACAGGGGCAATCTCAACGCTCCCTTGAATCGAAATAATCTCGACATCCTCACCCTTTTGATTAAAATAATCAGTTGCAATGGTTGGATACTTGGTCGCAATACGTTTACGTTTATGGTCATCAGGATTATAGTCTTCTGTTGAGGCTACGGAGAATTTACAAAGGCCAAAATTAAGGTCTAACATTTCCAAATAGCCTGTCGGATGTTCAACCAGAACATCCTTCCCGACAATCCCAATATCTGCGACACCATGTCGAACATAGGTGGTCACATCTGGAGCTTTGACCAAGAGAAAACGGAAACGTTTATCAGGACTCTCAAAAATCAAATTACGGCCCTTATCAGCCATGAAAGACATATCAAAGCCAGCTTTTTCCAGTAATTTAACCGTATCTTTCTCAATACGCCCCTTAGTCAAGGCAATTGTGATTTGAGTGCTAGTCATCCAAGTCACCTCCAAATTCCACATCATCATGTACTGCTTGATAGATCGAATCGACATCAATGGCCCAGCCGACCGCTGTTAACTCAGTAGCTCCAAAGCGTTCAAATAGTTTATCGTAACGCCCACCTGACACAAAGGCATCTGGCACCTTGTCACCGAAGACCTTAAACATCATGCCCGTGTAGTAAGGCACTGCTGGCAACTGAGCCAAATCAAGCGTCGTCTCTGGGAGACTATCTGCTAGACGATTGGTTAAGACCTCCAAACTATCTAGAGCCGTCAAAAAGGCTTCACTATCTGTTAACTGTCTAGCCTTGGTCAAGACAGCCTTGGTCTCACCAAAGAGGAAGGGCAACTGTTCCAAGACCTTGTCATATTGACTTGGATTTTCTTTGGTGAATTCCTTGAGGCCTGTGATTGATTTGTCACGGATATAGGCCGCCAACTCTGCTTCTTTTACAGCTGGAAGGTCTAATTCTTCAAAAATGAGTTGCAAGAGGCGAGCATGTGAAAACTCAAACTTGTAATTTTTGACACCAGCAGCATCCAGAGCCTCTTTAGCAGATATCACAGCTTCTTCCATGGCCTGGTGAACAGGGAATCCTATAATCTCAATACCAGCCTGCGTATGCTCATTGGATAGGCCACGCATCTCCTCATTGTAGTTAAAGACTTTTCCAGAGTAAGAAAATTTTATGGGTGTATGAACTTGTGTCGAAGCAATCACGCGCCCAATTTGGCTGGTAATATCAGGACGTAAACTAACAAGATCTCCATTTTTATCAAAGAAATTGTAGTTACCATTGTCCACAACGTCGCTAAAGACTTCGAAATGCTCCAAGGTTGGTGTCTCAATTCGAAGGAAACCCTTTGTCATCAACAAGTCACAGATACGATGCTCAATCTGATACATGGTACGGGCACGTTTGAAAAGTTTATCGTGCATTCCTAAGGCTAATGTCGTTTTTTTCATGCTTGTAACTCCTGTATTGTCATTAGTACGCGCTCCATCTCATCCTGAGTTCCAATCGAGATGCGTAGTCTGTCTGAAATACGCTCCACTTTTGGAAAATAACGGACATAAATTTTCTTACTTTGGAGATAGTCAAACAATTGGCCTGCAGTCACTCCGTGCGGTTTGACCAAAACAAAATTAGTTTTTGAAGGAAGAACATCAAAGCCAATAGCCTTCAATTCTTGGCTAAACCAGTCACGTGTGGCCATAATCTTAGCGCAGCTATCTTCATAATAATTCCAAGACTGAACGGCTGCAGTCGCCAAGACTTCCGCAATGCTATCCACACTATAGGGATTGACTGAATTCTTGACGGCATTGATCACAGCCATTAGCTTTGGACTTCCGATGCCATAGCCGACACGCAAGCCTGCAAGTGAGGCGTCCTTAGAAAAGGTCCTTGTGATAAACACATTGTCATACTTTTCTAGAAGAGGTAGGGCAGTCTCCCCACCAAAGTTAATATAGGCTTCGTCAATAATCACAACTACTGACTGATTGGCCTTTACGATTTTCTCAATTTGATCGAGAGGTTTATAAATACCTGTTGGCGCATTTGGGTTAGTAAGGACAATCCCACCATTTTCAACCAGATAATCTTGAGTATCAATCTCAAATGAAGAGTTCAAGGGCACTTCTCTAAATGGGATGCGATACAAATCTGCCCATACCTTGTAAAAACCATAGGTCAAATCTGGAAACAAGACTTCTTCCTCGCTATTAAAGAAAGCTAGAAAAGCCATTGATAAAATATCGTCTGACCCATTTCCAATAATCACTTGATCGGCAGGAACACCTAACTGTTCAGATAAGGCCTGACGTAAAGCCGCTTGATCCAAAGTCGAATACTTGCGTAACTGATGGGCATCAAAGGATGCTAAAGCTTGATGGACTGCTGGACTTGGTCCATAGGCATTTTCATTAGTATTCAACTTAATGATATTTTTCTCAGCAGGCTGACTACCTGCCACATAGGGTTCAATCTTTCGTAATCCTTTGATTTCCATAGTTTATCCTTTCTGTTCAACTCCAACCAAGTGTACGGCTAGCTACAAATGCTAAAAGCAAGAGTAACAAAAAACGCCCTCGCAAAAACAACTTTTGCAAGGACGTTGGCACGTGGTTCCACCTTAATTCGAACAGGGGTCACCCCCTCTTCCTCATGAAGTCACAAGGTCTCTCTTGTAACTCCCAGTCTCTAACGGAACCACCCGTCGTACACTACTGTCATCCAGAGTTCGCATACGCTCTCAAGAATGTGTCGTCTTTGATCTCATGCGTTCTCAGCTTCCCGCATTCTCTGTGAAACGATCTGACTTTTTCTATCAACGATTTCGATTTTAGTTTATTTTACCTGAAAATTCAGAACAAAGCAAGTCTTTTTTGTATATTTTTATAAAAAATTGAAAATAATGTATATTTAATAGCAGAAACAAGCCTTTTGAGACTTTCCTTATGTGATGGCGGACGAGTGTGAAATTATCTGATAGACGTTTTTGCTAATCCAAAAAGTTCCATGACTAAGTTTTGAACCTCATGTCTCAAAAATCCCTAGCACCGGAAATACGATAGATTCTGGTAATTCCATCACTATAGACAGTCTCGTTCTATCTAAATTCCTATCACAAAAAAATCAGGCTCAGTAATTTTTTATGAAAATTTCTTTAGGCTAATTCCCCATTTAAAATAATTTCTTCATATTATAATTTGTATATTTATCCTAAATATTTTTTCAATGCAAGACAAAAAGCCTGAAGCACAGCTCCAAGCTTTTATTTTATGCCAATTTTCTAGGTCTGATAAATCCTGTCATAATACTCAAACAAAGCAGCCCTCCAGCAACATACCAATAAGGCATATCCACGCTAGTCGTACGACCTGAAACCTCAACGATTCCCTTAACCAAGCAGGCACTAGCAACAACTGCAATAGACGAATTAAAGAGAAGTTTTGAAAGACGTGTTTTCACCCAAGACATTCCCACTCCTGTTAGCAGATAGATAAGTGCTCCAGCCAATGGTGCAAAAAACATCATACGCATAAACATGGATGATTCCCCGTAAGAGAAACGTTCATAGACAAAGGTAAATAGAAGGCTAAAAATGGTTAGACCGATATAAGTGAAAAAGTGTCTGCTGGCTGATTTTTTAGTAACCGATGTAAACAATATCGCTCACCGCCCTTTCTGAAATTTTGTTTCCGTTTGTGGTTGGCTTATTAATGACTTGACCATTGAAGTACATGGTAGATGAGCCACCACCATCAAGGTTGTAGGCAGTCGTCACACCATATGATTTCATCAACTCTGCCATTTCATAGAGGGTCAACCCTGACGATTCACTGGTACGACCATCAGAGACAATGACAATATAGTGCACACTGCCATCACTCTCTTCGATGACTCCGATGGCTGTACGTGGATTGTCAGCCATGGCTTGACCAACCTCTTCATTTTCCGATACAGCTATCTTGCCATTTTCAACCAAGGTTGGACCGAATGCAAAGGTGTTCACCACACCTGAATCGACCAATTTTTGAGCTGTTGTATCACTCTCCTTAAAGGCCTTGAAGCTACCATCTGAGTATACCGCAAGGTCCTCGTAGTCACTGTTTCGATCAGTATCACGATAGACTTGACCATTTTTAATCACATAGCCCGACTGGTTAGCTCCATAATAGTCACCATTGATGGCAAAGATTGCATTGTTTTGCTGGGCAATACTTGAAGTAATGTCGGTGATGTTGGTCCCATAGGTATTTTGTGCCAAAGCCGTTTTAAGGTAGTCTGCACTTGAAAGCTGGATATCGGCCACATAGTAAGTGGTATCACTGGTTTTACCTGTTGTGATTTTGATATCCATATTGTCATCTTTATAAGTCGTATCCGTCTTAGTCACCTTACCAGTGCTGGTAGATGCCGTCGACGACGCTGTGGTTGAGCTAGTCGTATTGGCCGAAACTGTTGAGACCGCTGAGGGAATGACAAAGACCTTTAAGAGAGAGTAAACATTTGCTCCCATCAGAAAAAGGGTAAAGAGTAAGGCATAGGCATGCCTTTTGAGAAATTTCATAGAAGACCTCCAATTTTGAAAGATTAAATAGAAACCATAAGTTCCTTTTACTTGACATTAGCATAACAAGCAAAGCTTAAAATCTTCTATAATTCCCACAACCACGCCTTTTCTTTAAGTTTTCCTTAAGAAAAGACAGCTTCAGTTGAAGCTGTCTTCGCTATATAATCATATCTTCTGTAATGCCAAATTCTCTCAAGAGCTCCTGAATCTTATCAAAGTTCAGACGGAAATGCTCTAATTTATGGCCATCAGACCCAATAGAATACTTGCGACATCCCAACCCCTTAACAAGGCCTAGAGCATAACGGTAGAGGTCTTCGTGATGATAGAGATACATACTCTTTGCATTCAGCTCAAAAGCCAAATCATTAGCAATCATTTTCTGGAAAATACGTTTGAGCTGTTCTTCATAAGCTTTTAGCTCATCAACAGTCACATCAAACAAGCGGAAACCATAGTCAAAGTGGGCCAGAACATCTGCGTCCACACGACCAATAGCATACTCCAACTTGTCCAGATACTCTTGAATAATGCTTGCCTTGTCCATATCAGCTACCTCATCATCAAGATAATCATTGACCCCATTATGGTGAACAGATAAAAGTTTGAGATCATAGTCCTTACCATCCAGAAAGTCTAAAATATCCCTTTCCCTAGGCTGGTAATAACCAATCTCGATACCCCGTTTAATACGATTGCCATACTTACGGTTAAGACTTTCAATCTCACGACTATAGGCCTCATACTCTGGCACATCATCCTGCTTGGTATAAGGATTAGAGAGATCATAATGCTCAGTCGTTACAATCTCCCCATCAAAATGCGTCAAATAGTCAGTAAAGTTCGCATCCGAATCATAGGAATGATGGGTATGCAAATGGTTATCACGAATAGACATAACTACTCCTTATTTTTCAAATACATTTTAAGCTGCTTACGGGCCAACAAAGTCAGACTCACCATGATTCCCTCATAAATAATAAAGAAAATCACAAAGCACTGAAGAAAGTACTCTTCTGGCAAAACATTGATAATCGGGTCCAACATTGGATTAAAGAGCCAGCTGCTATCCCCAGGAAAGAGGGCTTCATGAAAGAGCGTAAAAAACTCATCAAATCCGAGAAAAAGCCCCACAACCCCAATAAGGACCGGCAAGAGTGCTAGACTCATATAAAGTTTAACGTAAAGACCAAAGGTGCCCTTCTTCACATTTCGCCAAAGAGAGCTTACTGCTGGATAAGCTAGTAGAATAACAAGCCCCTGTACCAAATGAAAGAGCCACTTCACATCATGAAAATGCTTAAGCCCACTCTCCGACGATGGAAAATCAGGCATGGACAGATGACCAACCCAAGGAAATGTCAGGTACTTCATGAGGATATTGAAATTATGCCAGAGCTCTGTCTTGCCAAGAATGACATAGTCCAAAAGATGCATCCAATCAATATCAAAATAATAAAAGCCCCATGCCAGATAAATCGTCACTAGGATAGACAGGGCCAAGAGCCAAATCGGAGTCAGAACAACCTCAATTTTAGTTCGCATCAAAATCCCACTCCGCTAGACTAGAAAGTACATGGTCGGGTTTTACTGGTAAATTCGCAACTTCTTCCGCCTTGGTAAATCCAGTTGTCACAAGAAGTGTTGGAAAGTCATTTTTAATGCCAGCTGTAATATCAGTCAAGTAATTGTCACCAACCACAATAGTCTGGCTACGTTCTGTCCCAAGGATTTCAAGAGCCTTGTTCATGATAATAGCTTTAGGCTTACCAATAATGATTGGTTTCACACGGGTAGCCGCCTCGATAAGAGCTAAGAGGGAACCAGCACCTGGAAGAAGACCACGTTCAGTTGGGATATTCAAATCTGGGTTTGTCCCAATAAATATAGCCCCTTTGTGGATAGCAAGCGTTGCTTTAACCAACATTTCATAAGTGACTTCACGATCCAAGCCCACCACAACATAGGCAGGATTTTCTTCGTCTACCGTATAACCTGCATCCGCAATAGCAGATTTAAGCCCAGTCTCACCGATAACATAAACTGTCTTGCCACGATTCATATCGTTCATGTAATCAACTGTCGCCAAAGTAGCTGTGTAAATGGTCTCAAGGGGCGTTTCCAACTCACACTGATTACGCAAAAGCTCTTGTACCATCTCTGGTGTACGCATACTGTTATTAGTCACAAAAAGATAGGGAATCTGACGCTTCTGCAACTCCTTAACGAAGGCTTCTCCCTCAGGGATACGATCCTTCCCCTTGTAAATAGTCCCATCTAAATCAATCAAATAACCTTTATATGTCATCTTACTCGTCTCCTATTTCTTTCCATTGGATAATGGCCTGAGCATGGATATTGCCATCAACACAAATCTGATGTTGACTGCTCAAACTTTCTTGGTCAAACTCATAGCCTGAATAAATCTCTGACCCATGATGAATTTCCTTAACATACTTGAGGTCAATATGGGCTGGTGTGTACTTGGTCAAAAAATCCAAATCGAAAACATCCAACATCCACTCCAAGTACTTGCTATTATTAACGTGGCCATTCATATCTAGGTCAAAATAACGCACACGATAAAGCGTCTCAATTGGATTTTCCAAAGCCTTATAGCGAGGCCCTCTAAGCAACTTTTTAGTCTTATCAGCCCCATAAGGTGCTACCACCTCATCTGGCACTTCTAATACCTTACGCGTTTCATAATCCATGAGAGCAAAAGTAGTCTTAAAGAGCATAATTTGCTGACCAGTTTCATCTGTGATGTAAAAATTACGGTAACAGAAAATCTTATTATAGGAAATAGCTTCCGTTGTAATGGTCACCTTTTCATTGTAGCGAGGCAGACGGTCAATCTCAATCGCATAGTCTGTCACAATCCAAACCAGACCGTACTTATCAAAAACGTCCTTATCCGTATTTCCCAGAGACTCTGACTGCATACCAGATACTTGCAATGAAAACGCCAATAAGTGCGGTAATTTTACCTGATGCGTGATATCCGTCTCATAAAACGGAATTTGATAAGGAATACTAAATTTTAATCCCATCTAATCCTCCAAGATAAATTGTTCAGCGACACTATCACCCAAAAAGAGTCCTCGTTTAGTCATACGAACGACTTCTGGATCCTTGACCAAGAGCCCATCTTCCTGTAGTTTTTTTACAATGTCCCCATAAGTATCCGCGAATGACAAGCCAAACTTCTCTTCAAAACGTTTAATAGACACACCCGACTTTTTACGCAAACCAAGGAAGAACTCCTCCTCCATCATCTCCGCCTTAGTCAGATGTTCTTCGTGAAGTCTAGCATAGCCATCCTCAGCTATAGCCTTTAGGTAATGCTGGATAGGGCCTCTATTGCGATAACGAACACCATTGACATAACCAGAGGCTCCAGCACCCACACCATAATACTCATCATTATTCCAATACATGAGATTATGTCGACTCTCCATCCCAGGTTTGGTAAAGTTTGAAATCTCGTAGTGCTCAAAACCATTGTTTTCCAATTCTTGGATAATATAGTCAAACATCTCTGCTTCCAAGTCCTCCGTTGGGAGATTGAGCTTACCTCGACGCATCTTATTCATAAAGACCGTGTGATGTTCCAATATCAAACTATAGAGACTTAGGTGTGGAATATCCAGTTCCAGTGCCTTTCTCACATTTTCCTTAACCTGATCCATGGTTTGACCAGGTAGTGCATAAATGAGGTCAATAGAAATATTATGAAAACCAGCAGCCTTTAAGCTATCAATACTTTCATAAATCTGTGCTTGATTGTGACTGCGACCAATTTGACGCAAGTGCTTATCATCAAAGGTCTGAACCCCTAAAGATACGCGATTAACAGCAGATTTTTTGAGTACTTCAATCTTATCAACCGTCAAATCACCGGGATTAGCCTCAATAGTAAACTCCTCCAACTTAGACAAATCCAAGTTCTTCTGAAGATTGCTTAAAAGGTAGTCCAATTGCTCCGCAGAAATAGCTGTCGGTGTCCCACCACCAATATAAAGGGTGCGAAGCTCCTTGATATCTAAAAGATCCCACTCACGAATCAAAGCCCGTAGGTAGTCATCAACGGGCTGATTTTTAATAAAGACCTTGGAAAAGTCACAATAATAACAAATTTGTGTGCAAAATGGAATGTGCACATAGGCTGACGTTGGTTTTGTTTGCATGTAACTATTCTACCATTTTTTAAGCAGAAATGAGACCTTGAAAAATAAGAGTTTATAGCTAAAAAAGAAGCCATCTCTCCAGACAGCTTCTATACTTTATTTTGTTAATGAGAATGGGAAAGCATTATAGTTGCTATAATCAAAGATTGGTCCCAAGTCAGAAATGAATTGAACTGGCGTGTAAGTTCCATTTTCAAGAATAAAGCCAGGCTTAGCTTGGAAACCAGCTCCTCCTAGTCCTGTAATACCAGGAAGCAAGGTTGAAAAATCGCCACCTTCCCAAACATAGAGATTTCCAGAAATTTGAACGGCTTTTGCAGTTGTAGAGCTTTGACGATAGGGTTCGTAATCGACATTGAAATTTGCCTTTGAAGTGATGTTGCCATCAGCATCAACTGTAAAACTAATGTCTGTTGCTTGAGGACTCGTACCAGTCCAAGTTCCAACCAAAGCTGCTGGGACAGGAGCGTCACTTTGGGTATCAGCTGTTGCTTGACTAGACTTGTTTGACTCAGAAGCAGCACTACCATTTGTCCCTGCTTGAGCATCATTTCCAGCTGAGGCTTGATTTTTTGAAGAGCTAGCTGCAGGAGCACTCGCCTCTTCTTGACCTTGAGAATCCTTTGAAGCTGAAGCTTCTGTCTTTGCCTTTTTAGCAGACTTCTTCTCAGATGTTTTTGTTTTAGCAGATGACTTCACTACTTTAGAAGTTGAAGTTGTAGATGATACTACAGTGTCTTTTTCTGACTTAGAGCCACATCCGACAAGAGCCCCAGAAACAGCTACAGACAACAAAACAAGGGAACAAACACGAATAACTTTTCTTTTCATTTTCATAAACCTCTTTTCTATATTTCTATTATATCTATTTTGTTACAAAATTCAAGCATTTTATGTAATTTTTGTAACAATTATGTAATTAATTGTATCACTGTCATAAGTTAATGTCGTATTTACAAGTAAAAAAAGCCCATCACTCCTAGAGGAATGATAGACTCTTGACTATTATTTAAGTACTTCTTATCTTATCTGATAGAGATATTGTGATTAGCGAGTGTCTTCTCTTTCAAGATAACCTTTATAAGAGAGAAGGTTAAAGCTATCCTCTAAGAGAATAATGCGCTTACCACCATCTACAAGGACATAATAGTATGACTTGCTCGCATCGTGGTAGATGTCATTAACACTCTTAGCCTGAAAACCATGTGACTTAAGAGACTTCTGTATTTTAGCAAACTCTTTTTGCACCTTATCATTATCTATACTGCCTGATTGATCCACCAGATATTCCTTTAAAGGCTTAGCAATTAAGATATCTTTACCATCAGAATCTGTAGTAACAACCCCATTTTCAGAGATAGTCCCTTCTCCTTCTGAATCATCATCGGAATCAAATTTTTTCCATTGCCCAACAAAAACTTTTGGAACCGCTGCCTTATGAAAAAGACATGTCTTTTTTAAATCTTTGGTACTTCTTGATCCGTAGTAGAGGTCTGATAAGAATAAATCTAGAACTAAGTTTGTCCCATCTTTCTGAATCAGATTATAGTATCCAAACACTTTCGTCTTTACCAGGATAATCTCTTTTGTCTGTAATTGGTATTTCTTGTCAAAATCAGCAATCGTTTTTAGTTTTGAATCACTGACGTCCTCTAAGCTTGTTTCAAACTTCTGTCTTACTTTCTGGCCAATAGAGATTTCTTTGATTTCTTCTTCCCTATGGCCTGCAACAAGTTTTGACTTTTTCCCACTTAACTCATAAACCAAACCAGCATTATTACCATTTACCCACAAGCCACCCAAGTTTGTTCCTTTGGAAGAAAACAAAAAGAGGCCAAGACTTGTTGCTACAACAAGAAATAAAGCAATCCCAAGACCAATAAAAGTCTTCTTGCCAAACTTTTTCTTCTTAACAAAGACCATTTGTTGTGAATAAGCTGGGTTGACCATTTGACCATTCATTTGATTTGGTAAAGGCATGGCTCCTTCAGTCACAGACTTTCCATTGTTAGAAAAAGTAGCTTGTTTTCCTTCCATAACAAATTCACCATTTAGAAGGGCCTGCTGACACTCCTGAATAGTGGGCTTACGATTATTAATCGCTTCAAAATACTCAATCCATTCTTTTCTATTCATCATCTCTCCTAATATTTCTTAATAGAAAAATCTATCACTAGCTTGGAAGTGATAGATTTCCCAATTATTTAAGCACTTCTTGTGTCTTAGCGTAGTTAGCTTCGACAGCGTCTTTTTCAGCTTTCCACCAGTCTTGGTGATCTGTGTACCACTTGATTGTTTCTTCCAAACCTGATTCAAAGTTTGTAAATTGTGGTTCCCAACCAAGTTCTTCACGCAATTTTGTTGAGTCAATAGCGTAACGCAAATCATGACCAGCACGGTCTGTTACACGATCGTAAGCATCTTTTGGTTGACCCATTTTTTCAAGGATGAGTTCAAGAACTTCCTTGTTGTTCTTTTCACCATCAGCACCAATCAAGTAAGTTTCACCGATACGACCTTTAGTGAGGATAGCCCAAACACCAGTTGAATGGTCGTTAGTGTGAATCCAGTCACGGACATTTTTACCTTCTCCATAAAGTTTTGGTTTAATTCCTGACAAGATGTTGGTGATTTGACGTGGGATGAATTTTTCGATGTGTTGGTATGGTCCATAGTTGTTTGAGCAGTTTGAAATAGTTGCCTTAACACCAAATGAACGCACCCATGCTTTAACGATAAGGTCTGAAGCAGCCTTAGTTGATGAATAAGGTGACGATGGGTTGTATTTTGTTTCTGCTGTGAATTTTTCACCAGGACCTTCACCGTGTCCAGGAAGATCTTCGCGCAATGGAAGGTCACCATACACTTCGTCTGTTGATACGTGGTGGAAACGAATATCGTATTTACGAGCAGCTTCCAAGAGTGTGTAAGTACCAATGAAGTTTGTGTGGATAAATGGTGATGGGTCGTTCAATGAATTATCATTGTGGCTTTCAGCCGCATAGTGAACGATAGCATCAGCCTTAGCAGCCAATTTATCAACCAATTCAGCATCAGCAATATCACCAACAACCAATTCAACACGGTCACCAAGGATTTCTTCAATGTTAGCACGGTTACCAGCGTAAGTGAGTTTGTCAAGGACAGTCACATGTACGTCTGGATGATTGTTGTAGACATAGTGTACGAAGTTTGAACCGATGAAACCTGCGCCACCGGTTACGATGATATTTTTATATTCAGTCATTTTTTCTCCAAAAATTTTAGTTTTTTTATCGTTCCTTTCGCTAGTGAGGGACGCCAACAACCCTTCGGTTTCATGGCTAAATCCGAAGCCGAAGTCTCCGGATTTCCCTACAAGATTCCCTACGGCAATCTTGTTATCACTAGGGCAGGAACGATACTACCAGGCTCCTTGCAGTCGCAAAAATACTGTGCAAGGTTTATTCTTACAAATCTTCTGCTCTTAGTGGTTTAACGTCTTTGAGCAATGGGTGATTTTTATCTGCTTCTGAGACTTCTGCTTCTTCCAAGTTTTCCCACTTAATATCAAGGCTTGGGTCAGCGTAGTTGACAAAGGCATATTTAGGTTTAAGTTCAAGTGCCCAGTAATCGTTTACGAGGTAGCTATATGACACTTTGTCAGACAAAACTTGGAAACCATTGGCAACACCACGAGGAACAAAGATTCCTTTTGAGGCATCAATAACAGTTTGGTAAGTATTCCCAAACGTTTCGCCTTCACGGAGGTCAACCCAAGTTCCAAGAACCTTTCCTTCATCTGCTACTGAGATGTATTTATCCCAAGGCTCAGCGTGCAAGCCACGCAAAACATTTTTACGTGAGAAAGAAACGTTATTTTGCAATTTTCCTTCTGCAAAGAATGACTCTGGAAAACCAAGTGGCAACATCTTTTCCTTTTGGAAGTTTTCCTTGAACCATCCACGGTTATCTCCATGAACAGGAATATCAAATTCAAGCAGACCTGGGATAGCATCAATCTTGCGGGCAGCTAGTTCTTTACCAAAAAATTGTTCAGTCATTATGCTTCTCCAATCAAACGGAGCAAATATTGTCCGTATTCGTTTTTCTTAAGTGGTTGTGCCAATTCAAGAACCTGTTCTTTAGTGATATAACCCATGCGATAGGCAATCTCTTCAAGGTTAGCTACTTGGACATTTTGCAAACGTTGAACTGTTTCGATGTACTGAGCAGCTTGCAAGAGACTTTCGTGAGTGCCTGTATCCAACCAAGCAAAGCCACGTCCCATAAGCTCAACAGAGAGATCTCCACGTTCTAAGTAAGCCTTGTTAACATCCGTGATTTCAAGTTCGCCACGAGGGCTTGGCTTGATGTTTTTGGCAATTTCCACAACATCATTGTCATAGAAATAAAGACCAGTTACAGCAAAGTTTGATTTTGGATGCTCAGGTTTTTCCTCAATCGAGATGGCATTCATATTGTCGTCAAACTCAACAACACCAAAACGTTCTGGGTCCTTAACTTGATAACCAAAGACTGTGGCTCCTTTTTCTTTTGCTTCAGCACGTTGAAGCATGGCAGAAAGACCATTGCCGTGGAAAATGTTATCCCCGAGGACAAGTGCAACACTATCGTCACCAATGAAGTCTTCACCAATGATAAAGGCTTGAGCCAATCCATCTGGACTTGGCTGTACTGCATAAGAAAGTGAAATACCGAACTCAGAACCATCACCAAGGAGCTCTTCAAAACGTGGAAGGTCCTGTGGCGTTGAGATGATGAGGATTTCCTTAATACCAGCCAACATAAGCGTTGAAAGTGGATAGTAAATCATTGGTTTATCGTAAATCGGCATTAGTTGTTTTGATGCAGCACGTGTCAATGGATACAAACGTGTCCCTGAACCGCCTGCAAGAATAATACCTTTCATAAGAAGGCTCCTTTTTCTCTAATATATTACCTATATTTTAGCATTTTTCAGCCCTCTTGTCACGGTAAACCCTATGTTCTTAAGCTTTCATTAAGAAATTCATAAGTGTCCATTTTCTTAATCCAATCAAAAAAGGATTTCGATTGAAACCCTTTTCGATTGAAGATAATATCTTGCAATATTCCCCTTGGGAAGTGTAATTATCATCCTCTTAGTGTCTTTGTGCACTCATCCAGTCAAAGATACTGTTATAAGTTTGTCCATTGACACTGGCACGAGAGCCACCTCCATTGGTTGGATCAGTGGCTACCATTCCACTGTATCCGTCCCAATTTTTCGTATTTTCAGGATGCTGAACGCCAATCACCTGGTCATGGAAGAAATAAATCCAAGCCCAATGACCATCATACTCTGTGCCAGGAAGATCAGTCCCAGTCGCTGTTTCAAAGTATGAGAACCACTTGTTAGTAGCTCCAGAGGTAATCAAGCTCTTATATAAAGGCAAGACACTATTTTCTGGTTGTACTGTTGTATCTGCTTTCGTGTGAATCAACCACATAGGCTGGTTCTTCAGTTTATCAATCCCAGATTGGTCAACAGTTAATGGCGCTGCAATTGGAACGAGAGCTGCAAAATAATCTGGATAGGTTGCTCCCATGGTCAAAACCATACCACCACCATTTGAAACTCCCGCAAGATAGATTCGTCCCTTATCTACCTCAGGGTGATTAGCTAGGTAGGTATCAATGGTCTCTTTGAGTTGGGCTGCATTATCCGACCCCCAAGGTGTCTGCGTTTGAACAGCTAGAACATTAACCCCACGCGCCTGATCACCAGTTGTTAAGAAATGGCCTTGAATCTCCGGCTGGGTAAGCGCATAGACGTCATTTGAAAGAAGCGGAATATTCATGTCTGTCCCTCTTTCACCAATGCCGTGTAACCAGACTATCAATGGTTTGGTGCTATTCCCCGTACCAGTCTGGGCACTATAAGCCGCATACTGCATGTTACCTACCTGACCTCGCTCGTCGAAAACCTTCGTCGTTGGCATCAAACGATTGTTGATAGCATCTTGCTCAGATGAAACCATCTGTGACTGACTACTACCCTCTGCCACTACTGACAAATCTTTCATCGACACCATATAACTTTCCAGCCATTGATTGGTCCAAGTAGAAAGGTTAAAATACATAGGTTCAGCATTCCCACCCATGTTGTAGCGATTATAAGATGGTAGGCTCAATTCAAGCGTCACGTACTTGCTATTGTCATAATAGACCACATGCCCCTTATCATCAGAAACATAAGAGTTCGTTACCTGACGACTGACCCCTGCTGTTGTAACCTGAGTTGAGCTGTGGACAACCTCTGGCGTGACCTTCTGATTAAATTCAAAAATAACTTTGGTTACAGCCGGTCCAAACTCATAACTTTCTAAAACAATACTTGTCTTTGTCACAACCAAGTCATCTGCTGCCCCTGCTTTGACAGATAGTCCTAAACTTATGGCTAGCAAAGTAACAATGACTGTCACATATACTTTAACTTTTTGGAACATAGTCCCTCCCCTTTTTTATTAGTATTCACCTACAATCGATGAACAGTTACTATTTTATCATCTTCTAATTAAATAAGAAATAGATATGAGGAACTCTAATAAAAAAAGAATCAGCTAGCATCCCTCAATAAAGAGAAATAGCTAACTGATTCATAAATTTCAATATATTGGAGGGCTTTAATACTATTAGTCTTTTTTCTTAACGTACTGAGCCACTGGATAGTCTGAACTGTACAAACTACCAGGTCGGTTCATGACCAAATCAACCAGATTTTTTCCAATCAGTGGCCCCGTCGTAAGCCCTGAAGATCCTAAACCTGAGGCGACAAAGACACCCTCAAGTTCTGGAACTTCTCCAAAGAAAGGAGAGAAATCACTCGTGTAGGCTCTAGTTCCCACACGTTCTGAGAAGGACTTGGCAGTACTTAAATCAGGGAAATATGTCTTAGCCTCTTCCTCCAGACTTGCAAGTACAGTCTCATCAACTGTCAAATCAAAGCCTTGGTCATTTTCATGGCTGGCCCCTACCGAAATCTTTCCACCAGCAAAAGGAATGAGATCCAATTCACCCTCTGGCATCAGAACAGGTAATCTACCAGTATCCATGCCCTCAAAGAAATAGTCACGCAATTGCCCCTTTTGGGGGCGAACATCTACGTCAAAACCAAGGGGTTCAAGCGTTTGACCTAGCCATGCACCACAAGAGAGAATGACCTTGTCAAAAGTTTGCCCATTAATCTCGTAAGTGCCATTATCAAGAGGAGAGAGTGTGACTGGCCCCTCTACCTTTTCAAAACCTGAGGCATCAATCAAAGTAGCTGTTAATTCTGCCCCCTCCACTCTAGCTCCTCCAGAAGCATAAAGATAACGGTCAAATCCAGTAAATTCCGGGAGGTCGGCAGCATTTTTTATAGAGAGTTCACCAATAATGGGTGATTCTTCTAGCCTAGTTTCTGCATGCTGATACAAACCGTCCAACTTACTATCATCTTTCTTGAGAAGGGCTACACCAGACTGATCATAGAAGCTCGTGTCATAACCATCATTTTCAAGATCTGAAACTAAATCTTGGTAAAAATCGGCTCCCAATCGGGCCATTCGATACCAGGCCTTATTACGACGCTTGGAAAACCAGGGGCTGATAATCCCTGCTGCTGCCTTGGTTGCTTGCCCAAGACCATGATCAAATACTGTAACCTCTACGTCTTTTTCTTTTGATAAGTAGTAGGCAGCCGTTGAGCCGACGATACCTGCACCAACAATTGCAATTTTCATTTTTTACTCCATCTATTTGAAAAGAGCTGAGTCCTATATCAATAGGCACAGCTCTCTAGTATTTTTAACCTAAGGCCACGTCCATGACCATCATAACAACAAATCCAACCATGAGCCCCAAGGTTGCGACGTCAGTATTACCATTGGTTTGTGATTCAGGAATCAATTCTTCCGTTACCACAAAAATCATGGCACCTGCCGCAAAAGCCAAGGCATAAGGAATAATCGCCATCATCCACATGACAAGAGCAGCTCCCATAACAGCCCCTATAGGCTCCACAATGGCTGACATAGAGCCCCAATAAAAGGCCTTGATACGAGATTTTCCATCTGCCCGAATAGGAATAGAGAGGGCTGCACCTTCAGGGACATTCTGCAAACCAATACCGATAGCTAGGCCAATGGCTCCCATAAGACCAGCAAGTGTCATATTCCCACCAGCTAGGGCACCAAAGGTAACACCAACCGCCAATCCCTCTGGAAAATTATGAATCGTGATAGCCAAAAAGAGCAGGGCTGTCTTGGACAACTTTTTCTTACGAGGTTGAATCCCTTCTGCTTTTGAGATGTCATTTCCTAAATGCAAATGTGGAACGACAGCATCAATCAAACGAAGGGCAACACCACCAAGCAAGAAGCCAGCTGCTGCAGGAAACCAGGACCATTTCCCATAGCCATTTTGAGTCGCATAAGTTAAAGAGGGATCCAAAAGTGACCAAAAAGAGGCCGCAATCATGACACCTGCCGCAAAGCCCATCATGATATCTAACAATTTACGACTAATATTCTTGAAGAAGAAAACAATGGCCGAGCCGACAATGGTACAGCCCCAAGTAAAAAGACCAGCAAGCAAGGCCAAAAAGACCACATTTTGATGTAAAAGCCAAGTCAAAGACACATCCTCCTACAAATGGTCAAAAGGATTGGTTGAGGACTGACTCTCAAGTATGGTCACATTCCAATCATGCTCACGTTTCCAAGCCTCAAGTTTCTCAGCAATCTTTGAAATAAAGAGGGCTTCAATATGGTGCCCAGGATCAATAGCCAAGAGACCATTGGTAATCATTTCCTGACCTGTATGGTAGTAAACATCACCAGTGATAAAGACTTGTGCGCCCTTTTTCAAAGCATCCTTGTAAAATCCTTGACCACTACCCCCACAAATAGCCACATGGCTAACAAGAGGATTATCATGGTCATAACGCACCAAGCGAACACTGTCCAAGCCAAAAACTGCTTTTACTTTAAGAGCAAGTTCTTCAATGGTCTGTGGCACGATATCACCCACACGACCAATTCCATGATTTTCAGAAGTCTGCGTTAAATATGTGGTGTCTTTAATGTCAAGTAAGTCACAGAACCAATCATTAAGGCCATCATTAACAACATCAATATTAGTATGACTCACATAGACTGCAATATCATGCTTAACCAGGTCGAGCAAAATATCTCGGTCAGGCGAAGACACCAAATCCTTAACTGGACGGAAAATTGGAGCGTGTTTAGCAATGATAAGGTCCACACCTTTTTCAATAGCTTCAGCTACTGTATTTTCACGAACATCCAAGGTAACCATGATCTTCTGAATCTCCTTGTCCAGACTACCAATCTGCAAGCCAACCACATCACCCTCCATGGAAAGCTCCTGTGGACAAAAGGCTTCGTAAGTCTTGATAAGTTCACTAGCTAACATGGTTCAAAACCTCCCTAATGGTTTGAATTTTATCTTCAATAGCTGCACGGTCAACCTGATTGGCAAGAGGAATGGAGCCTAAGGCAATCTCAAGTTTATTGATTTCACGTTGCCATTTGAGCTGGAAAACCTGAG
Organism: Streptococcus sp. 27098_8_74; assembly: GCF_041431705.1. Lineage (NCBI taxonomy): Bacteria > Bacillati > Bacillota > Bacilli > Lactobacillales > Streptococcaceae > Streptococcus > Streptococcus sp. 27098_8_74. The sequence continues at coordinate 17,282 of NZ_JAPVYF010000007.1, read as the reverse complement.
ATTGTTCTTTCATGAGATGAGGACCAAAACGCACTTCCTTGTCCGAAAGGCTCATGTGTCCAGCTTCTGCCACCATGATTTCGTAGTATTTGCCATTTTCAGTCATGATGGATTCGGCAATAATCTCAAAACCATTTTCTATCAACCAAATACGGAGATCATCTTCACGATTATTTGGTTGTAAAATTAGACGGTCTACGCCTGTTAGTTTGTCCTTTCCAGCATCTAGAATATCCGCAATAAGACGTCCTCCCATGCCACAAATCGTGATAGTTGTTACCTCATCAGCAGGTTCGAAGGCAGCCAAGCCATTAGCCAAGCGCACATCTATTTTATCTTGGAAACCAGAAGCTGAGACATTAGCAAGAGCAGATTCATAAGGGCCTTTCACCACTTCCCCAGCAATAGCTGAAGTAATCAAACCTTTTTCAAGTAAATAAATCGGAAGATAGGCATGATCACTGCCTACATCCAAGAGTTTTGCACCTTTCGGAACGTAGGTTGCTACGTCCTTGAGGCGTTGAGATAATTGTACGTACATGTTTCATCTTTCTATTTTTTTAAGTCTCTTCAATTATATCAAAAAAGGAGGTTGGTAAGAAATGGTTTTAACACATTTCCTAACAACTTCCTTTTTGTTTATACTTTCTCGCCTGTAAAGACGAAGAATTTAGAAATAATGTAGTTCAATACAATGATAAGGACCTGAGAGAATAAACTCTCGATACCATTTACCCAAGCATGACTATGACCAACAAATTGACCAATAATTTCTGGATAGGTATCAACCAAGAAATAGGCCAGAGCCAAATCTAAGACCAAGGTCAAGAGGCGGGCTCCCACGAACTTAACAAAGCGCGTGACCATACCTGTCTTTTCCTGATTAAAGACAAACATGTCATTTGTAAAAAATGCAAAGATAATGGCAATCGCATTTGCTAAGACTGCTGAAAGTGTTCCTTGTTGAGTAAACTGGAAAATCAAAGTACGACTGACCATATAGACCAAAGTTGCCAAGACACCAAAGAAAAGGTACTTGAAAACTTCGGTAGCCATGAAGGCTCTCAGTTTAGCTATCATACTTAGTCCAATCCAATTTCTGCACGAACAACATCAGCAATCGTATCAACGTAATAGTTCACTTCATCATCTGTTGGTGCTTCTGCCATAACACGAAGGAGAGGTTCTGTACCACTTGGACGAACCAAAATACGGCCATTTCCAGCCATCTCAGCTTCCATTTTTTCAATGATAGCCGCAATTGCAGGAACTTCCATAGCCTTATCTTTCATACTATTTTCCACACGGATATTAACCAATTTTTGTGGATAGATAGTCACTTCTGAAGCCAATTCAGACAAGCTCTTACCTGTTTCAACCATGACTTTAGTCAATTGGATTGCTGTCAATTGACCATCACCAGTTGTGTTGTAATCCATGATAATAACGTGTCCAGACTGTTCACCACCGAGGTTGTAGCCGTTTTTACGCATTTCTTCGACAACATAACGGTCACCAACAGCAGTCACTGCCTTGTTAATGCCTTCACGATCAAGTGCCTTGTGGAAACCAAGGTTTGACATAACTGTCGTTACAATGGTATTTTTAGCCAACTCGCCTTTTTGTGACAAATGTTTACCGATGATGTACATCACCTTGTCACCATCAACAATATCACCATTTTCATCAACAGCGATGAGACGGTCACTGTCACCATCAAAAGCAAGACCGATAGCTGAGCCAGTTTCTTTAACCAAGGCTTGCAACCGCTCTGGGTGGGTCGAACCAACACCAGCATTGATGTTAAGGCCATCAGGTTGGTCACCAATAACAGCGATTTCTGCGTTCAAGTCAAGGAAAATGTTACGTGCAGATACCGCCGCCGCACCATTAGCCGCATCCAAGGCAACTTTCATGCCACCAAGGTCAACACCTGTAGCTACCAAGAATTTTTCGTATTTACGAAGACCTTCTGGATAATCAACAAGTGTTCCAAGTCCTTCAGCTGAAGGGCGTGGAAGCGTATCTTCTGCAGCATCGAGAAGGGCTTCAATTTCCGCTTCACGCGCATCATCCAATTTAAAGCCATCGCCACCAAAGAACTTGATACCATTATCAAGAGCTGGATTATGGCTGGCTGAAATCATAACACCGGCACTTGCATTTTCTGTACGAACCAAGTATGAGACGCCAGGTGTTGCAAGTACTCCAAGTTTGTAGACTTCAATACCCACTGAGAGCAAACCTGCTACTAAGGCAGATTCCAACATCTCACCAGAGATACGTGTATCACGTGCCACAAAAACTTTAGGACGGCCAGTCTCGTGTTGGCTAAGCACATAACCACCAAAACGACCTAATTTAAAGGCCAATTCAGGCGTAAGTTCAACGTTTGCTTCTCCACGAACACCGTCTGTTCCAAAATATTTACCCATAATTTTATTATTAGTGCTTGAGCACTAAATCCTCCTTAAACTGTGATGCTGTTTAGCAAGAGTCAATCTAGTGAAATCTATCTAGATAATCTAACTTTATAAGATTTCACCAATATTTTCAACCCCTGATTTTAAACATTTTTAATTGGTTACATTTTTATGAGATTAGTCCCTCTCAATCCCATCCATTATACATGAATTTGGGAGAAAATGTAACTCCCCCTATTTTTGCGTGACTTTTAAGTTAACCTTAACAGTGCCAGGCTGAACCGTAACACCTTCTGCCTTAAGGTCTATGGTTTTTGAAGTGTCTTTAGTCACTTGACTAATGTCGACTGGGACTGTGATGCTATCAATCTTATCCATAGCTTCTTGGCTACCAACGATAGTCACATGCCCACGATCAAAACTATAGCTGATACTAGACACATTGCTAGCCTTATCTCCAGTCAGTTCGACCTTGACAGGGACAGATTTGCTTAATTTTCTCAAACTAATCTTTGCATGTACCTTAGCTGGTGAGATAGAGCTTGCTAGGACTGTACCATTTGTCGAAACTGCTTGAAGAACCAAGTTACCATCATAATCTTCAGACAGGTTGGAATCACCTTCCAATACTGCTTGAACATGGTCAATCTGATTAATGATATCTTCACTCGAGGTCACTTCTACCTTGGTGTTATCCAGGCTAACCTTTTTAACCTCATAGCCATTTGCCAACTTATCAGAAGTGATGTTAGCTACTACGTCAAAGGTTTTGCTGGCTTTTTTACCAATAGTTGCTGTCAAGGTTGATGGTGACACTTGCGCAGACATTCCGGCTGGAAGATCCTTAACCTGAATAGGTACTCGACTGGTTCCTTGGCCTAAATTTGACAAATCAGCAACTAATTTAAAGTGACGTGTATCACTACTTGTCTCAGTCGTTAAAGCCAGCTGTGTTGTCGCTGTCAAATAGACTTCGGCATCATAGGAATAACCACTGATAAAGTACTTATCACTATCATATTTAATATCCACAGGGACCGACTCAACGGTTTGTGTAAAGGTATTAGATGCACTTGAACTATTGCTTTTATTTTGCGAGTTCCCCGACCAGGCTGTGAAAAAGAGTACCACAGCAAAGAAGAGTGCAACTAGTATCTGCCATAAACGATCGTTTTTAAAGAAATTTACCAAACGCTTCATTTTTTGCTACCTCCCATCCAACGTTGGAAGAATGACTGACGTGGTTCTTGTTCTTTCAACAAGATAAGACTCAACTCTTCTTCAAATTCTTGAATAGAAAGATCATGGATGAAATTTCCCTTGTAAGCAATGGAAATCGCACCAGTCTCCTCTGACACAACAAAGGTAAGCGCATCTGTTTGTTCTGAAAGACCAATGGCAGCCCTATGCCTAGTTCCAAATTCTTTGGAAATCTTATTAGATTCCGTCAATGGCAGATAAGAACAAGCCGTCGCAACTCTGTTATCTCTGATGATAACTGCCCCATCATGAAGCGGTGTATTTGGAATGAAAATATTAATTAAAAGTTCCCCAGTCACCACCGCATCAAGTGGAATTCCAGTCGCAATCTGCTCTTGTAAGGTCTGAGTCTGTTCAATAGAAACCAAGGCCCCAATCTTACGAGGACTCATGTACTTAACAGCTTTAACGTAGGCTTGAACCAACTTCTCATCTGAACTAACCTCTTTATTTTGCAAAAAATGCTGAGGCGTACGTCCAAAGGTTTCAAGAGCAGAACGAAGCTCTGGCGCAAAGATCACAACCGCCGCAATGGCTCCATAGTTGATGACCTGATTCATCAAATAAGAAATCGTCGTGAAGCCTATAAAATCAGAAATCAGTTTGACTAAAATAAATAAGACAACCCCTTGAACAAGGGTCATAATTTTTGTTCCTCGTAAGGCCCTAATAAAGCGATAAATTAAAAAAGCAACAATCAATATGTCCAAACTATTGACGATAACTTTCAGCGGACTATCAAAGAGTGACCGCCAAAAATCAATATCAATGGACGAAAGTATTCCCATACATATCACACTTTCTTTTAATTTTTAAACAGTTTCTATTATACCACGAATTCTAACTATTTTGAGACTACAATCACTACTTTTTGTGATAAAATAAATTCATGACTATGAAAACTACCATGGGAATTCTGGCGGGTAAAGCTAGCCATTTCGTCCTTTCAAAATTGGGACGTGGTTCAACCCTGCCTGGAAAAATTGCCCTTAAATTTGACAAAGATATTTTAGACACTTTAGCCAAGGACTACGAAATTGTCGTTGTCACTGGAACCAACGGTAAGACTCTTACAACAGCTTTGACAGTAGGTATTCTTAAAGAAGCTTTTGGGGAGATTGTGACCAATCCTAGTGGGGCCAACATGATCACAGGGATCACTTCTACTTTCCTAACAGCTAAAAAAGCCAAGTCTGGTAAGAAAATCGCTGTCTTGGAAATTGACGAGGCCAGCCTTCCAAAAATCACTGAGTACATCACTCCAAGTCTTTTTGTTTTCACAAATATTTTCCGTGACCAAATGGACCGCTATGGTGAAATCTATACTACTTATCAGATGATTTTAGATGGTGCTGCTAAGGCGCCTGAGGCTACTATTTTGGCTAATGGAGACAGTCCTCTTTTCAATTCTAAAGAAGTAGTCAATCCCGTGCGATTCTACGGTTTTGACACTGAAAAGCATGATCCAGAGCTGGCACATTATAATACTGAAGGCATTGTCTGCCCTAAATGTGAGAGTATTCTTCAGTATCGCCTTAATACTTACGCTAACTTGGGTGACTATGTGTGCCTTAACTGCGACTTCCACCGTCCAGAATTAGATTATAAGCTGACAGAGTTGACTAAAATCACCAACACTACTTCTGAATTTGTTATTGATGGACAAGATTACAAGATTAATGTCGGTGGTCTTTATAACATCTACAATGCCCTTGCTGCTGTTTCTGTCGCTGAATTCTTCGGAGTGGCACCAGAGCAAATCAAAGCTGGTTTTGATAAGAGTCGTGCTGTCTTTGGACGCCAAGAAACCTTTAAGATTGGTGACAAATCATGTACTCTCGTACTAATTAAGAATCCCGTAGGAGCCAGCCAAGCTCTTGACATGATTAAACTTGCAGATTATCCATTTAGCTTGTCAGTCCTTCTTAATGCTAACTATGCTGATGGTATTGACACCAGCTGGATTTGGGATGCCAACTTTGAAAGCATTCTCGAGATGGATATCCCTGAGATTAATGCTGGTGGTGTTCGCCATTCTGAAATTGCTCGCCGTCTTCGTGTGACTGGCTATCCAGAGGATAAGATTACGCAAGCAGAAAAACTTGAAGATATTATGGCCTTGATTGAAAAACAAGATTGTGACCATGCCTATATCTTAGCGACCTATACTGCCATGCTTGAATTCCGTGATATTCTTGCTCAACGTCATGCTGTCGGAAAGGAGATGAACTAATGACCTATACTTCACTCAAATCTCCAGAAAATCGTGACTACACCTACGACCTAAACGTTGCCCACCTTTATGGTAATCTGCTCAATACCTACGGTGACAACGGTAATGTCCTTATGATCAAATACGTGGGGGAAAAACTTGGTGCTAAGATGACCTTTGACATCGTTTCAGTTGGAGATGACTTCGACAAGGACCACTACGACATGGTCTTCTTTGGAGGTGGTCAAGACTACGAACAATCTATCGTTGCCAAAGATCTCCCATCTAAACGTGATGCCATTGGTCAATTCATCCAAGATAATAAAGTGATCCTAGCCATCTGTGGTGGTTTCCAACTTCTTGGACAATATTACATCCAGGCTAACGGTGTCCGTATTGATGGTATCGGCGTCATGGGTCACTACACCCTTAATCAAGAAAATAACCGTTACATTGGTGATATCAAAATCCATAACGAAGAGTTTGATGAAACTTACTATGGTTTTGAAAATCACCAAGGACTCACCTTCCTTTCTGATGATGAAAAACCACTTGGTAAAGTAGTCTACGGTAACGGTAATAACAAGGAAGATGGTACTGAAGGCGTCCACTATAAAAATGTTTATGGTAGCTACTTCCATGGACCAATTCTTTCTCGTAACGCCAACCTTGCCTACCGTTTGGTCACAACTGCCCTTCGTAACAAATATGGCCAAGACATTCAATTGCCAAGCTATAATGATATCCTTTCAAGCGAAGTTGCCGAAGAATACGCAGATACTAAATCAAAAGCAGAATTTGAGAAATAATTCTATAACATAGTAAATAGCGAAACCTCAGGGTTTCGCTATTTTTTATATCTATTTCCAAAGACGTCTTTTCTTCAATCTGTCTTCAATTTTACGATTATCAATCCTTAAAATGGCAATCATATCAAACAAGAGCCAAGTTCGTTTAGGATAAACAATGTATTTTGGAGACCATATTGGAGAGAACTTTTCCTTATAACGTTGGAGCCCACTAAAAGAGTAAAAACGCTGGGCAAAGACATAGACCAAATTGGCAACCTTCTCTTCCAAGAAGCTATCTTCTTCAGTACCCACATTCGCGAGTGGAGCCATTCCCATATCAAAGTATTGCTTTCCTTCCGCTTGGAAGTACTGGAAGAGTTTGACAAAGAGGTAATCCATGATGCCTTCAGGTGCCTTTTCAAAATCATAACGCATAAGGTCAATCGTCGCCACCCGTTTGTTTTTGGTTGGCATGATATTAGCAAAGGCTACAATTTCTCCTTCCTCACTCTCCACAATAGCAATCGGTGCCTGCTGCAGATAGGCTTCATCAAAGAAACCAAGAGAGAAGCCCTTCTCCTTACGACCGTTAAGCCAAATATCTGAGACAGCCTTCATTTCTTGCATCTGAGTCTCTGAAAATGGAGGATCAAGCAATTTAAACTGGAAACCTGCTTTTTCGACACGATTGGTTGGTTTACGGAACTTCTTACCATGCTTACCATCGACAGAGAACGTCGTCAAATCAACCATGGCGTTTTCCCCAAATTTCATAAAATCAAAGCCATAATCATGAAGCATCAGGGTAATACTCTCGTCTGCCTCATAAAACAAGGCTTGTAAATTCCAATCTGATAGTGTCTTCAAGAAAGATTCCCAAGCTGCTCGGTAATAGTTTTCATTACCAATTGGATTTCCCATAACCACACACTTATTGCTGGTTTGTGCAAATTGGAAAACTACCTGGTCTTGTCCATCGACACGATACCAAAAGAGGCGTTTATCATGTAAATAAGCCAGAGCACTTTCTGATGCACCTCCGTATTTCTCAAGGAGAGCTGTGAAGCGCTCGTCATCCATACTTTGACCAAAGGGCCTACGGGGTGCCAAAATTCTCAAGACTCCCCAAACAATGGTTGCAATGATAACTGATGCCAGTAAAATATCAAACCAAATATGAACAAAATGTCCAAGAACATCCCGGTTCTTAGGTGGCAATAAATGAGACCAAAAACCGCTGCCACCCAGAACAAGAAGAACCAGAATAGTAAAGGCTAGGAAAAGGAAATCCTTGGTTTTGTCTTCCCAACTATAAACAAAGTAACGATGATACAACCTCTTTCTGATGATCAACATAAGCACCAAAGAAAGTACAATTAGGAAAGACATAGCCCAAGAAATACCATTGAGATTGACATAAATCAAGGTCAAGACAAAGGTTATTAAGGAAGCAATGAAAGCTCCCTTAACCCGACGTCTGATGAGACGAGCCATGAAAATGAATAGGGTTCCAAATAGGATACTTGGGAATTGCCAAATCAACTGTTCCTGAATAGGATCAAAACTGCTAATAAAGTAGACATTTGCCAAGCGTTCAGGGATTAAGGCTGACAAAATCAAGAAAATCCCTAAAAAACGCAGCAAATACACGAGAAAACGGTGGAGAGTTCCACCAAATACTCGTGAAGAAAGTTTGAAGTATTTCTCGTTGATACGCCCTCCCATGTGTTTGAAAAAGAAGACAACACCTAACAAGAAGGGAATAACGTAGTAAGTTAAACGAAAGAGCAAGAGCAGACTAACCGCAAGAGCATTACTAACCCCCATAGAGGTCAGACCGGTAATCACAATCAAATCGAAACTACCAATCCCGCCCGGAATCATAGAGAAGATACCAATAATAACCGCTAGGAAATAAAGAGGAATCAGATTATAAAGAGGAACATGCAAGCCCATTAAATAAGCTACACTTACAAAGCTTCCAAGGGCCGTTCCCCATTCAGCTGTCGAAGCTAAAAGAAGACTTAGCCTCGTTTTCAATGGTACTTGACCAAAATAGGCTAATTTTTCACGACTAGAAACAAAGAAAATAAAAGGCAGATAAAGGAAAACAACCAGTAACAGTAACCAATACTTTCTTAAATCCGGACTTAGAGGGAAGAACCAAAAGACAGCGAATACCAAACCACTTAAAAGGGATAGGCCAGACATAAAGTAAGGCAATAAACGAGAAAGTGCCTTAACACCCGTCTTTTCCTGCCCATCCTCAGAATAAAAGGAATATCGCAGACCCACATCGACCAAACCAGCAAAACCAGCTAAATTATTAATGGTATTAACAGCCCAACTTGTTTCTAAGATATAGGATTTGGAATAATCCGTTTCTAGCTCCTTATTCAGTATGATGTCATAAAAGAGCATAGGGGAGACAGCGACTAGTCCGATGATAGCCATCAAAACAAGATGCCAAATAGACAAACCGGCCAGAGCTGACTCAAGTGACTCTAGAGTGATGGTCCGTTTGAGGCGAACCAATTCTATGACGACAAGAACCGTAATCGAGATAAAGAAGATAGATTTAACGGCCGCTTTTAAAGGTTGAAGTCTCTCTAAAAGACGCTTCATGCCACCACCTCTTTTCGACTAATTCTCACAAGCTCACGAATCATTTGATTGAAAATCTTATATTTACGTTGAGCTAGACGATGCCCTTCTCGACGTTGGACATAGAGCTTATGAATTGGAAAGAGTTCCGAAATCTCCCTAGAATGCCTGATACTGATAACATCCCTTTGCCCCATAACTACCCAAACAGGATAGGCAGCCTGATGTAGACGTTCCCTATCTAGTGGCAAGTCATGAAGCATAAGCCCCGTTACCTGAGCCATGATATCCATTTTAGATGAAAATGGTGACAAGGCTTTTAAGCAAAGATATTGTATATAGACCGCGAATCTTGAGCGTCTCGTCAACCCATTAAAGGTCATATTTCCCGCATTAAGCAAGAGCCCTGCAATCCGGTCAGGATAACGACTAGCATAAACCATAGCCAAATTGGCACCATCACTATGACCGACAAATAAGGCCTTCTTGATATTCAAATATTGCAAAATTTCCTCCAAATCGGCAGCCATCTGTTCAAAGGTCATCTTAACACTCTGACGACTGGACCTGCCGTGATTACGACTATCAATGAAAATTAAACGATAGTCTCGATACAGAATTCCTTGCTTACCAAAGTAATTTCCTGACAAATTATTGCCATGCAAAAAAACAATTGGAAAGCCTTTACCGAGATCACGATAATAGATGATTTGACCATCTTTCACTTTGAATTCCATAATATTACCTACCTTTTCACTAACGCATTCTTATACGATAATTAGTCTTATAAGGCATTGAGGCTGATGAATTGGACTTATCTCATTCCAAAACCATCTAACCCTCTTCACTCCATTATAACACTTCAACTAGGAAAGAGTCAGAATATTTGTGCATTTTCTGCAAAAAGAAAAAGCCTTTTCAGGCTTCTCTTCTTATTGTTCGAAAGTTTGTTGTGCGATGAGTTTGTTATAGTTTTCTTCATCTTCTTGATTATCACGGACAACCTTAGATACTGTAAAGGAAGATGAAATCAAGCCAACACATCCCATGAGGTAGTAACCCTTAACCATCAAAGGCTCTTTAAGGGTATAGAGGCCTACCAACATCAAGATTACGAAGAAGGCAAATGATCCCCATGCCATCATGTTGAAAGATGTTGTGTTACGATACACTTTTTTCTTTACTTTGTTCATAAAGTTAGTCTCCTTTTATATACTAAGACCATTATACCAACAATGTAAGCCTTTAACAACTCAAAATATGAAAAGGTTCTCATCATCCCTTAACCTTCCATTTGTTCTGATAAGTCACTCCACTCTTCCATTAGAGCCTCTTGAGAAACTGATAAGTCATCGAGCTCTTTTTGCAAGTCAGACAATTCTGCCACATCATTTGTTTCAAGCATGGCAGCAGAAATTTCCTCCAAGCGTTCCTCAATAGTCTCTAGCTCATTTTCAATTTGCTCTATGCGTCGGCTTAGTTTACGCATCTCTTTTTGATTGGCTTTTTGAGCTTGATAATCACTAGCTCCCGCTGAAGCTACTTGGACTTCCTCTGAGACTTGATTTTCCTCTGCCTCAAGACGTGCTAACTCTTCAAGCTCCGCCTTCTTCTCAAGGTAGTAATCGTAATCTCCAAGATAAATGGTTGCTCCATCCTCAGAAATTTCCATCACTTTGGTTGCCACACGGTTGATAAAGTAACGGTCATGGCTGACAAAGAGAAGTGTTCCATCAAAGTCAATGAGGGCATTTTCCAAGACTTCCTTACTATCAATGTCCAAATGGTTGGTCGGCTCATCTAGGATGAGGAAGTTGTTGTTTTCCATTGATAATTTAGCTAGGAGCAGGCGAGCCTTCTCACCACCTGAAAGCATGGAAACCGACTTTTTGACATCATCACCTGAGAAGAGAAAGGCGCCCAGACGGTTACGAATCTCAACTTCTGGAGTTGTCGCAAAATCATTCCACAATTCATCAAGAACAGTGTTTGACGGTGTCAAGGCAGATTGGGTTTGGTCATAGTAACCCACTTCAACATTGGCACCATAGGTTGATGTTCCCTTGATAAATGGCAGTTTACCTACTACAGACTTGATAAAGGTTGTTTTTCCGATACCATTAGGTCCCACAATGGCAATGGCATCCATCTTCTTAACATCCAGGGAAATAGGCTCTGAGAGAATCTCATCATCATAACCAATAGCAGCATCTCTAACTGTCAAGACCACATTCCCAGAGACCTTGTCCGCATGAAAGGTCATATTGGCTGACTTCTGGCCTTCTGTTGGCTTATCTAGGCGTTCCATTTTCTCTAGCTGTTTACGACGGGCTTGAGCACGCTTAGTTGTAGAGGCACGGACAATATTACGATTAACAAAGTCCTCCAACTTAGCAATTTCCTTTTGTTGCTTTTCGAAGTTCTTTGCTTCAGTAGCCAATTTTTCAGCCTTGAGATCCATGAATTTTGAATAGTTTCCGACATAACGATCTAAACTATGTTTGGTCAAATCCAGGGTTACTGTCGCCACCTTATCCAAAAAATAACGGTCGTGACTGACAATGATTAGAGCTCCCTGATAATTGACCAAGTAATTCTCCAACCAGGCAATGGTCTCGATATCCAAGTGGTTGGTCGGTTCGTCCAGTACCAAGAGCTCAGGCTTCTCAAGCAGCATTTTCGCCAAAGCCAGGCGCGTGTTTTGCCCTCCAGAAAGATCGGAAATGGGCATCTCCCACATGCTTTCATCAAACTTAAAACCATTGAGAATAGCCCTGATATCAGATTCATAGGTAAATCCACCACGCTGTCTGAAATCCTCGGAAAGGCGATCGTAGTCAGTCATTAACTTGTCCAATTCTGCCCCAGTCAACTCAGCCATCTTCAATTCCATGTCACGAAGACGTTTTTCATCTGCACGAAGACCTGCAAAGACATTTAACATTTCCGCATAGATGGTATTACTAGACTCAAAGCGACTATCCTGAGCCAAGTAAGACAAATTCAAATCACGTTTTGTATTGATTTCACCACTCGTCGGCGCTTCCTCTCCAACCAAGATTTTCAATAAGGTTGATTTTCCAGCACCGTTACGGCCAACCAAGGCAATACGATCACGTTCATCTACCTGAATATTAATATTATCAAAGAGCACATCTCCTGAGAAAGAGCGCTCAATCTTGTTTCCTTGTAAAATAATCATAACGCTTCAATTATACCAAAAAAGCCAAGCTCCTGCTTAGGCTTTCTGACTTTCTTTCAAAATGCTTGCTACCTTAGTATTAATCAAATCGATAGCAACAGTATTTGTGACGCCTTCAGGAATCACCACATCTGCGTAGCGTTTCGTAGGTTCGATAAACTGGTGATACATAGGTTTAACCACACTGATATATTGCTCAATGATACTATCCAAGCTACGTCCACGCTCTTCCATATCACGCTTGATACGACGAATAATACGAATGTCATCATCAGTATCTACAAAGAGCTTGATATCCATCAAATCACGCAAGCGTTTATCCTCAAGTACCAAAATCCCCTCAACAATGAAGACATCCTGTGGTTCCTGACGATAAGTCTTTTCACTGCGAGTGTGTTGGGTGTAGTCATAAATGGGAATATCCACTGGACGCCCAGCAATCAGCTCATTGATGTGTTCAATCATAAGATCTGTATCGAAGGCAAAGGGATGGTCGTAGTTCGTTGACACACGCTCTTCAAAAGTCAAATGTGACTGATCCTTATAATAAGAATCATGCTCAATCATGGCAATTTTCTCATCTGGAAAATTTGATAGAATGGCACGAGAAACACTGGTCTTACCACCACCAGAGCCACCCGTAACCCCAATAATAATCGGTTTTTTAGGCATGGTAAATTCCTATCTAATATAGTCTTTCTTATCTATTCTACACTAAATCATGATATAATAAAAGCAAATCCATATAGAAAATGAGACTTTTATGTTTAAAAACTTTCCTGAACAATGGCAAGACCTCCTTAAAGAAAAAGGAATCACTACAGAGACTGCCATTCAAAAAGAACTCTTTGCACCAATCACTGAAGGAGACAATATCCTAGGTATCAGTCCTACAGGAACAGGTAAGACTCTAGCCTACCTTCTCCCATTGCTCCTCTCACTCAAGCCCCAAAAATCTCAGCAATTGCTTATCCTAGCACCTAATTCAGAGCTTGCTGGACAGATTTTTGATGTGACCAAACAATGGGCTGAGCCACTAGGACTCACTGCCCAACTCTTCCTTTCTGGCTCTAGTCAAAAGAGACAAATTGAACGCCTGAAGAAAGGACCGGAAATTCTCATCGGAACACCTGGCCGTGTCTTTGAGCTGATTAAACTCAAAAAGATCAAGATGATGAATGTCAACACCATCGTCCTAGATGAATTTGATGAGCTTCTCAGTGATAGCCAATACCACTTTGTGACAAAAATCAGCCACCATGTTCCTCGTGACCATCAAATGATCTATATTTCGGCAACCAACAAAATTGACGATCAAGATCTTGTCGAAAATACCATCGTTTATGACCTATCTGATCAGGAATTAGACACCATCAAACATTATTATATCAGCGTTGATAAACGTAACCGTGTCGAACTTCTTCGTAAATTCTCCAATATTCCTGACTTCCGTGGCCTTGTCTTTTTCAACAGTCTTTCTGACCTTGGGGCTACTGAAGAACGCCTCCAATTTAACGGGGCTTCAGCGGTATCATTGGCTAGTGACATCAACGTCAAATTCCGTAAGGTTATCTTGGAAAAATTCAAGAATCATGAGATTTCACTCTTACTAGGTACTGACCTCTTGGCACGCGGCATCGATATTGAAAATCTAGAGGTAGTCATCAACTTCGATATACCTCGAGATCGCGAAGCCTATACTCACCGTGCAGGACGTACTGGTCGTATGGGAAATGAAGGTAGCGTCATTAGCTTTGTAACCCATCCAGAAGACCTCAAAAAACTTAAAAAATTCGCCAAAGTTTCAGAACTGGTTCTTAAAAATCAAGAACTTCACGAAAAATAAGGCATTACAAAAGCACTTCAGTTTACTCTGAAGTGCTTTTAACATATACAGATTAGGCTTTTTTACCAAAGTCCTCAATCATTTGTTCCATTTCCTCACGACTTGGAGTTGTCAACATATAGAGGAAGTCACCTTGCAACTCTGCAAAGGCTGCAGGCATGATTTTCTTAACTTTAAGTTGTTCACGATACTTATCAAAAAGTTCTTCTTCTGAATAAGCATAGTGAGAGCTTGCACGACGTGAAGTCGCCAAACAGTAAAGTGGCTCAAACTGAGAAGCTGGGAATGGTTCGCCAGCAACGATATCCGCATACCCCTTGTACAAATCGAAAGAGTGAGCATAGTTATATACGTCGATTGTGAAACCACCTGCTGGACGGTTGTTATATTCAATAGCAATATAATCGTCACCATCACGGAAGAACTCAATATGGAAGAAACGTTCCTTCATACCAAATTCTTTGACAATTGCCTCACCATACTTACGTAACTTAGGATCCATTTCCTTAAGAACGTAATAAGAATTATCCATCTTGTAAATCATCAAGTCAAGTGGTGTGTGGGCATAATCAAAAGTTGTCGAGAAGACAATATTACCATCATGATCAATCAAACCATCGAAAGTACAGATTTCGCTTGAAGTTACAAATTTTTCAAAGAAATAAACTGTTTCATGATCCCACTCAGCCTTAAAGTGATTGATATCATCTTCTGTTTCAAGTTTGAAGGTTGCAGCTGCACCAACCCCATTATCTGGCTTAGCAATCATTGGAAGACCGATTTCTTTCACAGCTTTATCCACATCTTCATCAGTTTTAATGACAGCACCAGGTACAACTGGAACTCCAGCTTTTTGGAAGAGTTTTTTCATTTCAGACTTAAATTTAGTCTTCTTAAGATCTTCTGGCTTAGCACCAAAAACATTGAACTGTTCACGAAGAGCAGCATCCAATTCCAACCAGTATTCGTTATGAGATTCGATTCGGTCAATTGGGCCGTGTTTATAGAAAAGAAAGGCTACCGCACGTTTAACTTCATCCAAGTTTTCCAGATTGTCTACACGGAAGTACTCAGTCAAAGCCTCTTTCAAAGGTTGATCCAATTGTTCATAAGGCTCTTGACCAATACCAAGAACAGTGATGCCCTTATTAGCAAGTTCAACTGTAAACTGTTGGAAGTTTTGTGGATAGTATGGTGAAATAACAAGATAATTCATTAGTAATTCCTCTTTTATAGTTATTTAGATGGGATGGACAAAGAAATTATAGGTTCATATTGTCAAGGAAATAAGGCATTTGTTTACGCCACCATTCCCAATCGTGAGCGACATCATGACCCCACTCAGAGAACCAAGCTGGAATATTCTTTTGTTCAAAGGCTTCCTTGAGTTTATAGTAAGATGGAAGACCATCTTGTTCCCATGCACCAAGACCTGTACATACGATGATCTCAGCTTGACGGTAGCGGTCGATAAACCAACCATCATTTTGGTTCCAGATATAATCTGATGGGGAATTTTGGTAAATAGCTTCGTCCCCTCCAAACTCACCCACAAAGAAACGAGCATCGTAGACACCACTAAGGGCTACTACTTTGTTGAAAACATCAGGGTGTTGCAAGAAGAAATTAAGCGCATGGTATGCCCCCATTGAACAACCTGTTGTCATCATTGGATCAAACCAACCAGTTTTGTGTTTGATAAATGGAATAGCTTCTTCAATAACATAACGTTCATAAGCGCGATGCATTTCAGCACGATCATGTGGGTTTTTCCAATCACAAAGCCAGCTTTCACTATCCACACTTGAAAGTGTAAAGAATTGTACGCGTCCTTCTTCGATAAAACGTGCACAAGCATCAATCATACCAAAGTCATAGTATTCGTTATGGCTACCACCTGATGAGGCAAAAACCACAACAGGGATACCAGCGTGCCCGTAACGGTTAACATACATTTCACGGTTAAGTTGACCACTCCAGTGGCTAAGATGTTCGATATTCATATTTATATTCCTTTTCCTAAATTAAATTAATTTGCGTTAATAAAGACTAGTCCCATTTTTCAGCGAAAAAGCGAAGACAGTCTGGTAAATTCTCAGCCCAAGCTTCTTCATTGTGTTCAGCACCAGATTGAATGTGAATCTTGATATTTTCCAAATCAACCCCACGAGCAATCAAATCATGATAATAGCTCAATGAAGAGTCTATATAAGCCTGCTTAATATTACCAGCCATCAAGGTCTTATCAGTATCATCAGCTTCCTCAGTTCCTACATATATGTAGACACGTTGATCTGAATCGAGCTTTTGACGCGACATGTAACGATCAAAAGCATCCTGATGCAACCAGTTAGCTGAAGAAAATACCCCAAGACAACCAATCTGCTCCTTATAATCAAGCCCCATAAACTGAGTGATATTACCACCAAGAGATGAACCAATCATAGCTGTATGCTGACGATCAGAGAGGGTACGGTATTCCTTATCAATAAAGGGTTTAACCACATCCATGACAAACTCTGCATACTCTACACCCTTACCTCCGAACTGGACACCAGGGATATTAGATTCTTGGTACTTCCACGCAGAATACTCATTCATACGGCCAGGACCATCATTATCAATGGCTACAACAATCATGCGCGAAATATCAGGATTACGCTTGATTGTTGGGATAATCTTCCAAGAATAGCCAGAAAACGACTCCTTACTATAAAGAACATTCTGACCATCATGGAAATACACGACAGGGTAAGAACGATCTGTATCCGTTTCATAGTTCTTAGGTAGAAGAACACGCACACGACGAAGTTTACCAGTGTATGGTACCTCTAACTCATGCGTCTTCATGACCAAGTAAAAATAAGATTTATTCATTGTCAGAAAACTCTCTATATTCGAAATTTAGTTCTATTATACCATATTTTAAAAGAAAAAGAGCCCC